>CAWUIT010000156.1:0-6531 GCA_963922345.1 uncultured Dokdonia sp.
GAGATCATTTATTAAATGGGTCACTTAATGCAGCAATGACATCGGGAGAACGAGCTGCAGAGGGCGTTATTGAGAAAATCGAAGGTATCTCAAAATAAAAGAATTTGCTAAAAAATAACAAATTATAAAAGTGGCTTATGATAACGCAAAAGGAGAGGTATACTCTGTTTCTCATTTCCTTTTAGAAGGTGGAAAGAAGAATATTTAATGAATGAGATACACAATTAAAGTCTGGTTATTTACAGTAATTATATCACCCCTTTTGTTGGCTTTAACTTTAGGCGCTATTATAAATGGTTCCAATTTCAATAGCATACTAAGCTCTTATGAAATTATATTTGCGATGATTATAGTCGGTTTTCTGTTGTCAATACCAGCTGTGGTAATTTTTTGGTTACTTAAGAGAAGTTTAAAAAATAGACTCCCAATTTGGATGGAGAAGATTATATTATCGTTTTACGCTTTTTTCTCTGTTTGGATTTCATTTTTTATAGTTGACAGTGGATTTATAACTCAATGGTCCGAACAAACTATTTGGGTGTTAATTTACTCGTTAACGATGTTTTTGGGAGTTTGGATATTCAAAATTCACACGGATACATCGCGTGAAAAAACGGTGTAAACCAACGTTTAAGAGTAACGGGGCTACTATCTTACATGCGACGTTATAGACATTCTCTATAGCTAGTATACTGTTAATTGTAATTATTTGCAAATTAAATAATTACATTTTTTAGTTAAAGCAAACGTTTAAATTGAAAATTAATTCTTAAAGTAATATAGTAATAGAAGCTTTTATAGCACCACTTAATATTTGATCTAACAATTACGGCGAATTTAATTGAATTTATTGGCTCGTCCTTTTTTATGAAACGTAAAGAAAATCATTAAAAAGTTGCTTTTGGCGGTGGCTGCCATTGGTGCACAGAGGCCGTTTTTCAAAGTCTTAAAGGAGTTGCCTTAGTCAAGCAAGGATACGTTTCTTCTAGAACACCCAATACTAACTTTTCAGAAGCAGTTATTGTTCACTATAATAAGCAGATTATACCTTTAAAAGTGCTTCTTGAGATTCACTTATTAACTCATAATAGTCGTAGCAATCACAGTATGCGCAAAGAGTACCGATCTGCAGTTTATGTGTATAATGATGAGCAGTATGCTTTCGCGAAAGCGCAATTAGATCTCATCCAAAGTATGCAAACCGAGAAGTATATTACTCAGGTCTTATACTTAGAACATTTTAGACCGTCAAGAGAGGCAATTCAAAATTACTATCAAAAAGATCCCAAACGGCCTTTCTGTAAAAGATATATTAGTCCCAAACTTGACCTGCTTAGAATAAAATATGCAGATGTGTTTGCAGATTAGTGTTGGTTGTGTACATCAATCATTACAGGCTTCATCTTAATGACGCGTGTACGGTGTAACAATCGCATAATTACATAGGTAATATCTATTTCATACCAATGTACACCCCCAAAGTTTGGGCGCGCTGCAAACTTATGGTGATTGTTATGATACCCTTCTCCCATCATTAAAAAATCAAACCTGAATAAATTTTTTGACGTATCCTTTGTTTTGAAATTCGTATAACCTAGAATATGACCAAACCAATTTATAATTACTCCGTGTATAGGAGCCATTGCAAATACTACTGGTAGTAATAACCACTGCCACCAGGCTGTCGCAAAGACAGCAAAAAAGAGTACATAGAGTAACGCCCACATCACTCTAGAAAATCTAGAACTTGCAAAAGCGTCAAAACCCTTCCATTGCGGTACGTTTTTCTTAAACTTATCTGCAACCTTAATGCGATTATTATTGATGTCTTGATAGATATTTTTTGTCTTCCACATCATAGCAAATAGATTCTCATCATAAGAAGGTGAGTGAGGATCCTTTTCTGTATCTGTGTATGCGTGATGCATTCTATGCATAATCCCATAGCCATATGCACTTAGATAACTAGGACCTTGACATATCCAGGTAAGTACAAAAGTGATTTTTTCTGCCGTTTTAGACATCGTAAATGTCTGGTGAGCTGCATATCGATGTAGGAAAAAGGATTGGAAAAATAACCCACTATACCAGAGAGTTATTACAAAGAGTAGTACAAGCATTTTCTTTTTTTTGCAAAGGTAGGGAGCGTACACTGAGCGTACAATGAACCTACATTAAGTAATACGCTTTCGAATACGACTTAGCGCCTGTGGAGTAACTCCTATGTACGAACTTATATATTTAAGAGGGATCTCTTTAAGAAGTTGTGGTCGCTCTTTGAAAATGCTTAAGTAGCGTTCTTCTGCAGTTTGATCAAGTAGCGATTGCAAGCGCTTAGATTTAGTGATAAATAAGTTTTCGGCGGTGAGTCGGCCTATGAGGTTGCCTATTGCCGTCTGTTCGTATACAAGTTGAAGATCACTGTAAGAAATACTCAAAATAGTGGTCTTTACTAGTGCCTGTAAGGAATGCGAAGAGGGTTTTTGTAGTAAAAAAGAATCGTAAGCACTTACAAACTGATTTTCAAAACAGAAACCAAAGGTAATTTCCTTATCTCTATCTGGTTTCGGGATGAATAATCGTACCGTCCCTTGCTGTATAAAGGATATATGATTTTCGATGGCTCCGGCTGGGAGCATAATCTCTTTTTTTTCAAACGTTCTTGCAACCAGTTTTGAGGTAAATAAATGCCAGTCAGTATCAGAGACCGGTGCAAATTGATTGAGATATGTACGTATTTTGTCCAGTGTTAAACTTCTTGATTGTAAAGATAATGATCCATAAAACTGTTTGACATATTTTGCTCAATTTTATGGGTGTGTAATTAAAAAATTTCAATTATACTCTTTCTTAAAGAGTGGCCTATTTTAAAATATAACAAAGTTTACAGGATAGAAGTTGTTAGGCATAAAAAAATCCCGCATCTAGCGGGATTTCTAACTATTATACTGAAGTCTAGCTATTTTTCAGGTCATCATTTACATCTTCTACAGTCGCGTCTACTATGTCACCAGCATAGGCAACTTTGCGCTCGACAGTATTTGACGTTTTTGCAGTCTCACGTTCAAGAGCGTTTCGTAAACTCACAAGCTTTTCAGAAACTTGATCTTCTACATCTTGATAGCTCTCTTTTAGTGTGTCTCCTGCTTTTCTAGCTTTATCTTTAAGCGCTGCTTTTTCTTCTGGCGTCATTTTATTGTATTTCCATATGCCTAATGCTCCAGCAGCGACTGCTATTAAACCTAATATACCTTTTGTGTTATTATTCATTTTGTGTTGTTTTTTATTTGTATCTCTAAGATACGAGGATTATCCAGCACCTAATAAAATCTGATTCGGTTTGTGTTTTTCTTAATACACAATTAGCAATTGCAGGTCAAATTTTAAGAAAGAGCACCACTTTTAAATTGTTGTTCATCACGCTTTCGCGAAAGCGGTATAAATTTAAACAGCAATATCTAGTTGATTACGCCACAGCCTCCGTAAGCGTGTAGTAATGCAATATATTGCGATAAAAGCCCATATTTTCTGGAGTGTCACGTACGCAAGACTTCAAGAACTTCTCTAGATTTTTATACTCTATACAGACTTCTGCACCTCGAGATAGCATATCCAGACCTAGGCATACAGTTTTGTTTTCTATGTCAAGGACAACGTCTGAGGCATTAAAAAATTCCTTTATCAGCGCAAGGTGTAAGTGCTTAAAATTTGCACGTCGCTGAAAGCGAAAATCTGTGGAATACTCAATAAGATTATTAAGACTTCTTAGCGTTGTAGCATCTGTAATATTCATAGCGATTGGTTTTCTTTTTCTAAACATGGTAAAGCTAGTTTCTAAAGTGTTAATAAAATTCTAAGGATGAGCGTTTTATAAATAGTTTAACGTCTACTCAATAAATCGCTACACTTTGAGGGTTATATAAATAGATACGATCAATAGGCAAGCAACAGATGTAATTAACCTTAAACTTTATGACTATATTTATGTAATTAATTCATAATAAGATAGATATGGATGATGAATTTAAAATTCTTTCCTTGGATGGTGGTGGGAGTTGGGCATTACTTCAAGCACTAACACTTCAAAAAATTTTCTTAAGAAAATATCCTGATCGAGAGGTGCGCGGCCACGAGGTACTCAGACACTTTGATCTTGTTATTGCAAATTCTGGTGGAAGTATGGTTCTTGCCGCGTTGAGTTGTAATTGGACTTTTACAAAAATTATAAGCCTTTTTGAAAATGAAGAAATACGCCTTTCAATATTTAGTGAGCTTACTAAAAAGGAAAGATATTTTCCAGTAAACCTATTGCGATCATTAGGCATAAAATCCATAGGAAGTCGCTATTCTACAACACGTAAGGTTGCTGCACTTAAAGATATCTTGCGATTAGATACAGAAGAAGGTGCTACTCGCAGAAAACTAGAGTCTGTACTACTTGAAGATCTACCAGCGGTGATCGGTAAGCCCACTTTACAAATTATTGTAACCACTTTTGATATCATTAATAGGAGAGCAAAGCTATTTCGGTCTAATAGAAACAGTAACTCTCGAGCAGAGGTGGTAGCAGGTATAGACCATTTTGATCAAATTGATCTAGTGCGCGCCATACACGGTTCTTCGAACGCGCCAGTTAATTATTTTGACTTCCCAGCAATTTTTAACCCTAAAAGAAGTGATCGTAGGTTTTACTTATGGGATGGAGCACTAGGCGGGTTTAATAATCCTGTTGCTGCTGGTATCACAGAGGCGCTTGCAAATGGAATTAAAAGAAAGAACATTCACGTCTTATCTATAGGGACTGCGAGTAAGCTAGTGTCAGAAGAATATAGACGTAAATTTAGAGATCAATTTTACAGTACTCAGTTAGGACGCAAGTTGGTAAAAAAACCGGGCAGTGATCAGATAGACTTTGAAGAGACCACTCGCACTAAAAAATGGTTAGGCTTTATTCCAATTCCTTTTCAGAAAACGCGATTATTTAGAGGGGCGGGATATTTTACAGGTGTTATTAAAAACATGACACAAACTATTTTATTTGAACCTCAGACGTGGGCAACATATAGCGCCTACATTAATTTATTTTGTGATGATGTAAATAGTCCAGATAATAACCAACGTTTTATTAGGATGTCACCCCAGATCATAACGACGGGTAATTCCAGTAACCTCCAGGATAAATTATATAAGCTAGATATGGATCTCATAAATCAAAAGGATATGTTACTCTTACAAGATTGTTTTAAAGCTTGGGTAGAAGGATCTATTGTTAATGAACCTGTGCAGTGGGTAAAAACAGTAAACGATACGTACATTTTTGCAAGAGGTCATAAAACATATCAAGAGGCTATGGAAAGCTTATCGTGGATATAACAGTGGATTACAAGATTATTTTCATAACAAGTATTCATTCCTTAAAAAGGATTTATAACCATTAAAAAGCAGTACTTTCGCGGCCTGATAAAAGCCTTGAAAATGAAGCGAATAAACGAGTATAAGAAACTTTTTGGAGTAGAAAATGAGATTGATTTAAAGATGCTTAAAAAAAGCTATCGCAATCTTGTTAAAGAATGGCATCCTGATAAATTTCAAGAAGGTGATGACAGACAAGAAGAAGCAGAGGTGATGAGCCGTCGCATTACAGATGGATATCACTTTCTAGTAAGTATAGCGCCAGAAACCAAAGAGGTAAATCTTGAGGCTTATACAGCTACAATAACAAAGGAATCTATTGCAGACTATCATCATAAAGGATTACTCCTTGAAATCGTCTTCACAGATGGAACAACATACGAGTATTTTGGAGTAACAAAAAAGACGTATTTAAAAATGATTAGCGCGGGTAATTTAAACCGATTTGCAAAGCGTAATATTTACCCAAATCATATGTATCGTAAGTCTAAGCGTCATTTACAAGAAGCCTAGGATAGCTTTGCCATCTCTCAAGCAAGAAACTTATTTTTAAATTATGACGAGTACATTTACAGCACTGGGTGTTATAGATCAAATACAACAAGCCCTACGCGAGCAGGAGGTTAAAGTACCTACGCTCATACAGCAACAGGCAATCCCAACGCTTCTTACCTCTAAGAAAGACGTCATAGCCCTTGCACAAACAGGTACAGGAAAAACACTAGCCTATTGCGCGCCGCTCTTACAATTAATAGATCGCACTAACCCTACGGTACAAGCCCTTATCCTTGTCCCAACCCGAGAGTTAGGGCAACAAGTAGCATCAAATATCGCTTCCTATGCTCAATATCTTCCAGAAATAAGTACTGCCGTATTCTATGGAGGGATAGCGGTAAAAGAGAACATAGAGCGTCTCAAAGATCCAGCTCAGATAGTAATAGCCACGCCTGGCCGTCTTATCGATTTAATGGCTCGTGAAGCTATCAATATCAAACAAGCAAATTACTTAGTACTTGATGAGGCAGATGAGATGGTTGCCTCATTACAAGAAAGTCTCGATAGTATTGTTACAGAAATGCCTAACAATCGTAGGACATTATTGTTTAGTGCTACAATGCC
>CAWUIT010000157.1:0-6528 GCA_963922345.1 uncultured Dokdonia sp.
CTAATAATTTGAGCAATTTTAAACGAGTCACCTACGACGAGTGCTTTTTTATAAAATCTAGGCGCTGCAATCACAGTTACATAGAGCCATCTCCAGAGTGCTATTCCTAACACCATTGAGAGATAGAAATAGAATATTTGAAGTCTATTTTCTGGAAGTATCGGGGTATAAAAAGGTGTAAGTAAATAACAAAGAACGGTTACAGATACTGTTAGAATCACATTCTTAAGCATCGTTTGGAATTTCACCGTTTTAGGCAGGAAGTATAATTCGAAAACCGTCCCAAATACGGAAATATAGGCTATAAGTACAAAGATGGCGACTCTATTATCTATTGTAAACTGGAGGTAATCAAAATCAAGCAATACTTCAACAATATAAAGAGCGCTCAAGGCAGCCACGATATCAACTATACGCAAGAGAACTTTGCGTTCTGAAACATCAAAATGTATATCAGGCAGTAGGGGCATAACATCGATTGGTTACTACAAAGGTATCATAAAATTAAGATAGCACTTTAAACCACTTCTCTCGTAATACTTTCCAGTCAAAGTTTTCTACATTTTGTCGAGCATTTATAACCATTTGTTGAGCTTCCTTTTGATTTTCTACAGCGTAGGTAATCTTTTTTACCAGAGATTCAATATCTCCCGGTGGAGCCAGTAAACCATTTAGCTTGTCCTTAATGAGATATGGAACGCCACCTACGTTTGTAGAAATTACTATAAGACCTAGAGCCATTGCTTCGACTACGCTCACAGGCATATTATCAAATTGGCTCGTATTCAAAAATACATCGTAATCTACAGCTAGTGATGTCCACTCCTTCCGAGTGAGTTTTCCTGTAAATTTTACGTTGAGATTTCTTTTAAGAGCATATTCCTTACAAGTATCTAAGCTTCCATCTTTATCTGGACCCACCATCGTTAATGTTGCATCTTGATACAACTCTTTTATATGTTCTAAAACTTTAAGAGCGTCTAGGGGATTATAAATCTCAGCAAAAGATCGTACCCATAATATTCGAGGTTCAAAAATTTGACGCTTTTTCCAATGATAATCATCAATTTTAATTGCGTTTGGAATATGGATTAAGTTTTCAAATCCCGCTTTCGCGAAAGCGTTATATAAATACATACTAGGAGCAACATTCTTGTAAGCATTGCCAAAAAGTATTTTACAAAGTGTCCTATTTTTTTCCAGTCTCCAGGGTAAATTCCCTCCGTGTAAAATTGGAATATAACGTAGTTTATAAACGCGGCATAATGCACTAACAAATACTGCATACCAGAAATTTACAGTGCTATAAGTGTCTAATAATACATAATCTGTAACGCGACGTTGCTTGTAGACTGTAGCCATCATATCCATTAAGCGAGACGCTTTTGAGAGCTTTGTTGACGTTATATGTACGTCATACCCCTCTTGCAATAGCAGCTTGCTTAGTGTTTCAATAGTAGTAACGGTATTACCCTTATTGGATAGCGCGTTGCCTACGTATAGGAGTCTTTTTTCTCTCATTGACTACATTTAATAAACAAAGTGCATAAATAAATGCCGGAGCAGCGATACGCATAGATGAGTGATTAATAGTTAAAAACCAAAAACCCAACGCCGAATAAAACAAATAATTCCTGCGATTTTTAGATCGATATATTAATGGATAAATTATGAGAATACCCAATATAATGAGTCCTAGCACGCCGTGTTCTGAGAGGAGTCTACTTACTTCATTATGAGATGCTGCTGCAATTCCCGTCTCCTCTGCTCTTAACTCCTTGATTTTTCCGGCACCTACTCCCGTGAGTGGATTTTCATAAAAGGCAGACAGCTCCGTCTCAAGGAGCTCTGCTCGTCCTGTGGTTATATCACTTTTTAATCTACCAGCGGCATCTTTATTAGCATAACGTAAATTGATTAAACCATTGGTTTGAAAAGAACTATATGAAGCAGCCCCCACCAGAACACCTCCCAAAAGAATTAGGTAGGTAACCATCCTCCGCCTGGCAACACCTCTTGACCCTGCAAAATAAATCACTAAAAACGCTGCACTTATAATCAAAGCAGTGATGACACCTCCCCTAGAAAATGTTATAATGCCTTTATACAGCATAAAACCTGTAATCCCCAAATGAATAAAAAGTAATAACTTGTTTTTACTGTGCACAACAAGTTGTACTAGGGCTGCAAACATCCCTAAACCAAGTACGGTAGATACTTGGTTAGGTCCAAAACCTCCAGAAGCCGCATAGTTTGCGCCCGTACTACTCAAGGATTCTCTCAAATCTGGTGTCCCTAAAGTAACATATACAGACATTGCTATAATGGGTAGTAAGATCCATTTTGTGAGATCAGATAGTTGCCTATACGTTAACCTCCTATCAATACAATACAATGCAGAAAGTCCTAAACAGATGGGACCACTTAGATTAAAAAATATTGCCTTCTTTACGTCTGTACCAAGATTAAGCGTCATTGCAGAGACTAAAATACTGGGTAACAATAAAAATATGTACAACCAGTAAACGCCGGATTTCCTACTCGTGCCACTCAAGACTAAGCCTATTAACATAAAGGCAATTACAGAGTACTTCCCAGCCTCATAAATTGGTATTGCCTGACTCATTCTAAAGAATACTTCGGCGCCCGTCATATATGCCGCGCCCATGAGAGCTTCATTCTTTTTATTACCTGTTTTGAAAATCTGGATTAGAAAGAATAATATCGCAGCACCAAAATAAATCAAGGCAAAAGACCTTACAAAAAACACTATAACGCCTATGATGATATGAATCACCATAAAGGTTAAGTAGGTCTGTTGTCTTGATAAGATCACGCCTCTAAGATACTAACCCGCTATAGATAGGAAGCAGTTTTTTAAAAAAAGCTTGCTCACTATAGTTTTGTTGTACGCTTTCGCGAAAGCGTGATCCCATAGCTTCCCGTTCCTCTTGAGAATGTAAATAAAGCTGTTTAAGAGCGTTAGAAAATAGATTGTGTGCGCTTTTAATCACAACCCCTCTATCACCCACCACACTGGCACATTGCCCGACATCTGTCACAATAACAGGTAGTTGCGCATCTGCATATTCTAACAAGGCGATAGGGAGCCCCTCTGAGATAGAAACGAGCACCCCAATAGTTGCTTGATGTAGAACGTTTTTTACATCGGGACAGCTGCCGTACAAGAATACGCTGTTTTCTAGATGGACTGCTTTAATGCGATCCTCGATTTGTTGGGCGTACTCATCTTGAAATGATTGCCCAACAAGATGTAAGGTCCATTCTGGATGCTGCGCATGACACTTTTCAAACTCATTTATAAGTATTAAATGATTCTTTTGTGGTCTTAAATTGGCTAAGCACACCACTCTTTTGCCCTCCTCTCCAAATAGTTGTGTAACGGGCTTTGTTGAGGGAGAAAGGCGTGCAAAATTCGGTAAAAAGTGAACTTTTCTTAAGTTTAGCACCTCCTTAGCCCAGCTCTTAAGCTTTTCATTGACGGCAATAGTTGCATCAATGTATCTAGCACATATTTTTAATGGACGATGTGGTCTTTTATCCAAACTATCGCTCAAGCCATAGTGATCGTGCCACACTATTTTGAGGTGACGGTATCTAATTTTTGCTAAAATGGCAAGATAAATAGAGGTTGAATGTGCGTGAATAAGCTCGATTTGATTTTTTTTTAACCACTTAAAAAAAAATAAAAAGGACCTAATATCAAATTTCCCTTTCTTATCTAAAATTAAGTAATCTTCTATAAGCTGTAGGTCTCCTTCAAGCAAACCACCACGTCGCGTAGCACACAAATAAGATGCGTGCTCCTTTTGAGCCAAACCATTTGCAATATTTACCGCCATACGCTCTGCTCCGCCTGCTTCCAAGGTGTCGATAAGTTGTAAAATTCTCATTTTAAAAGCTCTTTTATTGCTGTGGTAAATGTATCTATTGTATAGTGTCTAGACCAATCCATTGCCTCTATGCTCATTGCTTTTAGAAGCTTGCTATCTTTCAAAATATTAGAGATCGCAATTATATCAATAGCTGCGACATTGTTTATAAGGACACCTCTCTCTCCATCATTAAGCATCCAAGGAAGACACGAGACACGTGATACAATCGGCACTGCTCCCCAAAACATTCCCTCTGCCACCGCCTTAGGCCATCCCTCGCTTTGAGAAAGTAATATTGTAAAATGAGCATCTTGATATGCTCTTTTGACCGTTTCTGAAGGTTTATTACCGTGCAGTCGTATACTATCAAGTAGGTTATTATCGTAGATGTAATTCTCTAGATCTTTACGTAATGGTCCATCACCAAACATATCTAATTGTATAGATATTCCAGAAGCATTGATAGACTCTACTAATTTGATGGTTTCAAGCGGTCTTTTATTAGCACCTAACGTACCTGCAAAAACAGCTTTAAAATCTCCATCAAAACTTTTGTTAGGCTTATACACCTTCTCAGTACTAGCGTATGTTGCTGTAAAAAATGACTTTATATTTTTAGTTTGTTCAGGCCAGTTGCCATAAACCAAAACCTGCATATTCTTGGTAAGTCTCGTACTACTTAAAATGCGCTTTTGCAATCTATAAGCAAGCGGCTGGCTTGCTTTTGGATCCCAGTTGCCTGCATACTTGGCTGTCTTTTTTTTTCTTGGAAAGAATATTTGAACAATACAAGCAAGCAAAACAAGATTTCCCGGGGCTCTTAAATGAATATGATCTGCAGTACGCATATACTTAAAGAGTAGTATTGTTTGATAGGGAAGTAATAGTAGTGAAGTAATGATGGATAGAGGCGTGTGAAATGCTAATCGCTTTACACTTCTAATTTTCACCTGTTGATTCTCTAGAGGCTCTGTGAGTAATACTTTTTTATAGGTAGTTGGACAAATGAAAAGACTTTCTGTTGCCTCACGTATCCATATGTCAATTTCCTTAACATAAGGAGCGTAGGCGTTGCACTTATGTTTTTTTTTGATAATGGGAGCGTCAGAAATAATTAAGAGCTTCATTAAATGTAATCTTTGGAATCCTTATCACTGCTTATCTTAGCTGGAACACCCACAACAGTCACCCCCGAGGGGACATCTTGTACGACTAAAGAATTTGCCCCAATAACAACTCTATCTGCTACTTTTATAGATCCCGCCACGACAGCATTTGCGCCTATATAAACGCGATCTCCTATCACTGGAACGCCACGAGTATCACCCCGACCACTTACACCTATGGTGACACCTTGCGAAATATTACAATGCATTCCTATAGTAGCATTAGCATTTACTATAATTCCAGAGTGATGACCTATATACAATCCAGGGCCAATTCTGGCAGAGTGAGGTAGTGTGATTCCAGTAACTACTTCTATCCATTTTTGATGTAATGTACCTACTATCAGTAATGGAAATTTGATAAATTTAGGCAATGTTGATCTATAGATAGCATTATATAAGCGATATACAAAAAGTGCCCAAAGCCCTTGCTGCGTAAAGAGCAAAATAATCGTTTTACTTTTACTGTATTCCTTATATCTCGCTATATCTTTAGAAAAACGCATTTACTTAGGTTTACTTACAAATAAACTAAAAAGCCCCACCATTCTCCCCAAAAACTCTGTAAAAGCCTCCTGACGTTTTGAAGTATTTAAACTGTTAGAAAGCCGCACGAGTGCGAGGAGCAAACTTGTAAGGTACCATTTGATTTTATTTTTTAAACTAGGATCTGGATACATCACTCTCCAGACATACCAGCCATTACGCGTGACCATCTTCCCATAGCGATATTGATTAGGGCGCCCAGATGCCGCGTGATGATGCTCTAATGTTGCACTAGTATTTATGTAAAGAGGTCCCAATTTTGATATTCTAAATGTATAGTCTGCATCTTCATAGAGACCATATCCTTCAAAATACTCTGAGAATTTATTTGCCTTTAGCACGTGTAGTGGAAAGCTAGAAACACCGCCCATAAGTTGCTTTACCTCATATATTTTTCCCGAAGGTGGTAAGAAACTCGTTGATCGGCCGTGTCCAAATTTAGGCAATACACCTGGTGGTGTATCCGGTGCAAGACCTAGTTTACGTCGTAATTTGAACCGGCTACCTTCCTTCCTGCGATAGCCATCAAAATAGTAATAGTTGGGGTTCGTGTCAAACTCGGCTTTCTGCCACGCAACCTCATTGTCTATATATCCACCTACACCTAATGCTTTAGGGTATTTTTGATATGTCTGTAAAATATGCTCAAAATATCGAGGTTTAAGTATCGTATCATCATCAAGAAAAAAAACAATATCTATAGTTTCAGAAACTTGATTGATTCCAAAATTTCGTTGTTTAGTGAGTCCACGATCATTATCTCCAACTTTGTGATACTGGAGATTTTTTATTTCGCTTTCGCGAAAGCGTAGTTCTGTTACCCCATCTGTACTGCCATCAACAATATGTATCTCGTCTGGATAAGGTACTTGATCCTTCACCGAAGCCAGCAAGTTGGCTAAAGGCTCTGGCCGCATATA
>CAWUIT010000158.1:0-6469 GCA_963922345.1 uncultured Dokdonia sp.
CAATTAATGATTTGTATGCTTTTGAAATGTTTTTCAGAACTGCTTGTTTCTTTCTTTTGTCCTGTTTAAAAAATTTATAATCAGAAATTTTATCACTTATTATTTCAAATATATCATCTTCATTCTCTGCCGAATTACTATCTAGAAAATTAAATACATCTTCAGAAGAATCTGGAAATAAAGTTGGGTCATTTAGTGGATTAATATTTGATTTATTCTTTTTAACTTCACTAATTTCTTCTTCAAATTCACTCGAAATTTCTTCTTCAATATCATTAAGAGTTTCTTGGATAAGTGGAATATTTGCATACATTCTTCCTTCCATTTTTTCTTGATTTTTCAAAGCAATAAAGCATAGCTTTTGAAAAAGCGACTTTTTAGAAGCATTTGAATCGAGTTTTTTTCTAGCTTTCAATAAACTTTCTAATGCAAGTTGATCACTTTCAACAAACTCATAATCCTTTTCTCTATCAATTTCTTTAAGATAACTATCTGCAATTGTTAGTGATTGCAGAAGCTTTTTAATTTCAGTTTCTTTTAGCCCAGATCTATCTGCTAGAATTTTTGTAGAATGATATTTATGTCTTTCCATTCGTTTTTTAAAGCCTATTGCACGATTGTACCACGTAAAATCATCTTTTATTTCTTGTTGTTGTTCATAATAGTCTTCGATATATTCTATTTCTTCTTCAGTACATTTAGGAAGTATCAATATTCTGATTCTTTCAAAATGTTTGTATTTAGATTGACCTCCTTCACCATAATACAACTCACGGAAAGTACATAATCTACGGTTTCCTGAAATAACAAATCCATCATTAGTCACAATTAAAGGATCTGTTTGTTTATTTGTTTCAAAATATTCTCGAAGATTTTTTTTATCAATTAATTTCAGTAATATATTATGCTGAATTTCTTGTAATTCATCTGAAAGAGGGTCTTCTTCGAAATATTTGTCTGTTAAGCCATTATCAGCAATATATTTTTCTTGCATAGCAATTGTCCTAGTATTCGAAAGTCTATACCTAGGCAAATCAATAGGTACTTCATATACTTCAATTAATTTATTACCTCCTCCAATAGGTACATCAAATTTATTGATCGAATTATTTACTTTATCACTTTGTAATTCTTTGAACTCTTTTATTATTTCAGGTAATGAGTATCCTAATTTCATATTTTTATTTCTAAATTTTATTCCATTCCTATAACAAGGATTGGTACCGTTATTGTTTTTTTGAAAATATCAATTTCTTTAGTAAACCTATCAAAATGAGCAATATTAGAACCTAGTTTTTTGGCCGTTTGTTTTGAAGGTAAGAGATAAAATGCAGCTTTTATTTTATTATTCAAGTATAAATGCTGTAGCTTAATTATATCAGCATAAAATCTACTCATATTACCTGTCTGTAAGCATAACCCATGCTTATCATTGTAAGAAGTAATAGAAATATGCGTTCCCTCTACAATTTCTACACTCTCAGACCAACCAATAAGCTCTATGGCTTCTTTTATATCGTTACGCAAACTCCTTGTCATACCCTTATCGTAGGTGATTTCTAAATTTGTAACAGTTTCTAAAAATTTTGACTTTAAATCGCTATCTATTATTTTATCTGCAAAATGATGTGAATATGTTTGATATTTCATTTTTTTATTTTAAAAATCTCTGGAATTACTGATAAGTTTGATTGTTTATGATCATATATAGGCTGTGTCATTTCTCTATACTTTAGATCGCCGTTTGTAAGCTTCTCAATTCTATCTTCGCCAACCTTTATATATTTTCGGTATTTTTCAATTCCTATAGCCTCTCTATTGTGAAGTTTGGATGCCAATAAAGTTGAACCCACACCGGCAAAAGGATCTAAAACTTTATCATTAATATCTGTCAAAGCTAATATGCATCTTTCTACTAGTTCAATTGGGTATTGACAAGGGTGAATAGTTTTTTCCTTATGATTCGCTTTTACATTAGGTATTTCCCATATTTCTTTTTCCCAATCTTTAATCAAAATATCCCATACATCAGCTGGATTTTTTCCTTTCGGATTACTTGAATACTTACCTTTTTTTGGCCCTTTGTGATGTTTTTTTCCGGGATATTTTTGTTCTATTCTTACAGGATCAAGATTAAATTTGTAACCTTTTGGGTCTGAAGATTTACTAAACCATAATATAACTTCATATCTGCCAGAGAAGCGATTGCTTGCGTGCAATCCATGTCCAAATTTCCAAATTATTCTATTTCTGAGAGTTAACCCTAAATCTTTAAAAATCTCATAATAATATATGTCTAAGGGATATACTTCCTTAGTTTTATTATCGATATAATTCCCTACTTGCCAACAGATGCTGCCTGATTCTTTAACTAAACTTACAAGTGAAGTTATAATCTCTTTTTGTTCATCTAAGTAGTCTACAATCGATTTACGAGATTCATACTCTTTACCAATATTATATGGAGGTGACGTAATGACAAGGTCAAATAAATCCTCATTCTTAGAAATCATCTTTTTTAAAATCTTATTAGAGTCTCCGTGTAAATATTTTACTTCCTTATTGCTTTTAGTCCTAGGCATTATTATTTAAATATTTTTAAGGTTATAAATCTAAAGCTATTTTAGTCGCTATTAAAATCAAAGAATACATCTTTGTATAAATATTTCATTATGAATTATAATTACAGAGTTGATTTTTCAGCTCCAGTTATTGATCAAAAAAAAATTGTTTTGGGTAGTTTTCCTAGCTATGTTAAGAATAAACCTGACACTAATAAAATATCATACTTTTTTTTTAGTTCAAGAAATAAGTTTTGGTATTGGTATAAGTCGTAAATAGATTCAACCATAATACTAAAAGATGAATTTTCAATTGCCAGGAGTCTTGAAAATAATAAAATTGGAATCACGGACATTATTTATAGCTGTGTAAGAAAAAATAAATCTTCTTTAGATAAACACTTAATAAATAGAACTTATAATCTAGGATTCTTCAAATATCCATCAATCGGGAAAACTTTGAAGTTACTATGTACATCTAAAGGTCTGTTAAATGATATGTTACTAACTAAGCGATTTTTCAAAAAACATTTACTCATTAGTATTGATGAAAAACTTTCAAAAGAATTCGAGCATAAATTATTAAGAGCCTGTAATGGGACAGAAATCAAAATAGTTATTCCGATATCTCGTGTTTTAGTTATTGACGGTGGAGGAATAATTGAATGTTTATCAATTCCATCTCCAGGAAGTCCCTATAGAAAACTTTCAGACTTTGGTAATAGATATAAATCAGCAGAGCCATTTCTTAATGATTATTTAGAATTTGCATTTAAGTGGTTTAACAATTAATCCACTCCACACACTTTCCCTTCACTCCTACTGCAAAAGCTGTAAAGAGTGTTCCATTCACATTCTAAAATAAACTTTAGGTAAAAAAACTTTTAAAGTAGATATGCTCTTAGCACTCCCAGCGCTCCACCTCGCTCCTATTTTAAAAGGTCTACCAGACCTTTTACATCCGGCCGTGTCTTAAAGCAAAGTGACCCTTCGACAAGCTCAGGACACCGCATAACGCAGAACATTATAGTACATTTAAGTAAGTATGCGAATAGCGCTTTTTCTGCGCTATTTTACATAGTTCCAGATATAATGCCTTTTAGGTCATATCGTCAGGAATTATATAAGAGCATATTTATGCCAACGCATCTTCCGTGAAGCTATAATTCTATATTATCTACAATTACCAAAATCTCCAAATAAACATCAGGCGCTTACAACAGGATATTAATAAATCTACTTAATAATACAATCTAAAATCAAGTAGTTTGCAAGCCGCGTAGTGTCGTTTATGTAATTCTTCTACCACCTCAAGTACATCATCATCTTCTTTGTATAAGTAAAAAAATATTTTATCAAGGTGCGCGCTCGTCATACCATTGTATTCATTTCCATAGCCAGAAATAGCACGTGCGCCCGTAATATCAAGAAAGTATTGCGCTTCATCTGGGTCTAGATCGAGCACTTTGGCATTAGAAAAGTGCAAAATCTTTCCGCTTAATCTACCTTCAAATAGTTCTGCAATTTCTTGTAAGCTGTAGTAATACCCATTTAAACAAATGCTGTTGGGTTCGCCTTCCATAATCAGATAGATGATCTCATAGTCTTTAAAATGGTGATCATCAAGAATCAAAGCATTTAAACTATCTTCCAGACCTTCTATAGTGTCACAACTTTTATGTATACTGGCAACCCCAAAATTTTCGGCCAACTGTTTTAAGTTCTTATGGGAATCTGTAATGGTTTCATTTTCTATATCATCAACGCCCTCTAAGCAGTAAATAAAGTAATCTACAGCCATCAATGGCTCTTGTCGCACTAGTGATTTTTTCTCGAGCACAATTTCAATTTTTTATTTAAAATTACGACAATCGCCTTATTATTTGATGCGATTTTACTCCTAATCACAATTTTTCTACGGTACTGCTAGCAAACAAAATATAGATATAAAGAGGATTACAAACATAAATACCTATAGGAAGTATTCATCACTAGATTGAAAGAGATATGCCAATAGATATGTCAGGCAGGATTACTGGTAAGCCCCTTTTACCAACTAGATATATTATTAGAGTTTTTTCGCTTTCGCGAAAGCGTAACGCTTAAAGAGATTTACAAATATGAGCACAGCTAGCACCTAACTACTGTAGATGAAGGAGTTAGTTATATTTTAAACCACGTTTTGATCTATAATTAATGCTTGAGCTTTACTGCAACAGTGTCATAATAGTCTTGAGTAACCACTTCTGTCCATTCGGTTGGTGTTGCCCCGCTATAGAGCGCTAAATAGGTCACATCTTTATCTTTTGATGATGAGTGCCAGTGCTCTGTGTCTTTTGGGCACTTGATAATGTCTCCTTTCTCCATAAGATAGGGATCTTTACCTCGCTCTTGATAATACCCCAGACCGTCTACGATGATTAACACTTGAGTGGTACTATGTTTATGCCAGTCTAATGTGGAGTTTGCCTTGAAGGTTGCTTTTACCACGTTATAAGGTAGATCATCATCTGCTTGTAGTAATCGATTAAGCCAGGCCTCACCAAGGTAATGCGTATTTGGAGCCTTTACTCCTTCATCTAGATAAGAGGTCACTTCATACTTTTCTTGCTGTGCGACCGCAGTTAGAGAAACCATAAAAATCAATGTGTGGAATATATTTTTCATTTTGTGTTTTTTAATTTGAGTCTAATTTAATTCTTTACTTTCAATCCATCGATACATAAGCTCTGCAATATGATCATTATTCAAATCTGACATAGGAAAGTGCGTATTCCCTTTAATTCCTATTTCAGGTAAAACAACCAATGTAACATCGCCTCCAGCCTCATTTACAGTTTTTGTCCACTTCCGAGCCATAGCAAGCGCGGCTCTCCACTGCTCCTTTCCTGGGCTATCTACTGGCTTCTCAGGTATGTAATCTCCATAATAGATTACAATAGGTATTTCTGTAAGTCTTTTAAATACTTCCTCTGAGACACCACGTGCTTTTAAACTACCACCTACGTAAGGAATCGCATCTGGCACCTTATCTTCTGGAAATACAAAATTACTCCCTGGCTCATACGCAACAATTGCCTTAATATTTGAATTTTCGAGCGCCGTAAGCCACCCTTGCCCTCCACTGTGTGAGTGTGTAACGAGTATACCTTCTCCAATTTTGTCAAATAACGAAGAAACGGCTTTGACATTGATGGAAATATCGAGTGGTCCAGTATCTGGAGTTATCTGTCTAAAAAATTGATTTAATGCTTCTGGATCTTTAGAAAATTGAATGTCTGGATAAAAAGTAGTGCCTTCTCCAAGCCTAAAAATTCCAAACCATAACTGATCTTCTGTTCGCGCCTTGAGTTCTCTCGGTTCTAGACTTTGTCCAGCAAGTCCACGCCTGGGTTGATCAATCAAATAAACTGGATACCCTTTCCTTAAAAATATGCTTTGGAACCCTTCCCTCCCGTCTGGCGTAGTTTGCCACGTACGCATAGATTGGCCATAGCCGTGCCAAAAAACTAAAGGTATGTCTCGAGATTTTACCGGGATTTGATATAAAACTGATGCATGATCACCGTGAAGGGTTTGTCCTTCTGTGTTTTGATTTGTTGGATTAAAAGCTCCGTGTGCAATGGGATCAAATACACCATCACTCTTTTTTACAGATCCTCCTACAGAAAAAGTTCCTTGGGATTCTATTCTAAGCTCGTTTGTGTGTACCGATGTATCATCAATAGATTCATTTTCTTTTTCTGTGCAACTTGAAGTTACTAGTAATGAAACAACAAGTATATACAAATTGTGCTTACTCATACCTTCTAATACTTACGATGGATTAATAACTTTATCTATACTACTTGCAAGATACATATGTGCACCTGCAGAGTTTTTATTGAGTACGTTAGTCATAAGACAAA
>CAWUIT010000159.1:0-6430 GCA_963922345.1 uncultured Dokdonia sp.
GCCACACTCACCAGAAATCGAAGCTGCTATTACCGGAGAAAATGCCGTATTTTTTTACACTGATGACGTTGTAAGCTTTCGCGAAAGCGTAAAAGAAATATTTGAAAAAAAAAGATGGTGGGTTGAGCAAAGAGCGAGTATAAGCACCTACTGCCGAGAACGTTATACTGTAGAGGCTATGGCTAGAGCATTTTATACACTTGTAAAAACGGATGATCGCTAAACGGATTTTAATACTAGCTTATTTAATTATAAGTATATTTCTATTTGCAACGTTTGATGCAGATATCAGAGTGTGGTTAAGTTTTTTCGTAAGTAACTTAATACTATTTGGATTTTTTTATTGGCATTTGTTTAAAGAAAAAGAGTTTTCTCCATTTATATCTGTATTTATAGTATTTAGTTTTTTATTTTTTGTCTTGTCACCACTGCTTCAAATCGGAGCGTTAGATTCAAAAAATGCAGTATTTCCAACTAAACTTATATATAATAGGGACGCAATTGTTTTTACAAATATCCTCGTGATAATTTTTAATTTGAGTTTTGTTTTTACATACTTCTTATTTAAAAAATTTAAAACATTAAGAGAAGTACCTAGATATAACATTTCTAAGCAAAAGAATCTACCATTGTTAATTTTCACGTTGACTTTTGCGTCAGCATTCATTTTTTTAAGTAGCTATAATTTCGTACAAGAGGAAATAAATAGGCCAAGTTCGCAAATGTCATCAGCATCTATAGGTATGTTGTTAATTTGGAAAAAAGTACTTTTCATGATCCCGTTTGCAGGAATAATTTTGTGCTTTCAATATTTCAAAAAAAAGAAAAAATTAATAGTCAATATAATTGGTATAGCCTTATTGCTCTTGCTATTCTCTATTTTTCTTATCTGGTTTAAAAATCCACTTACTGAAAAACGTAATGCGCTTGGTCCTATATATATATGCCTTATATTCTTAGTTGTTCCGAGACTGTTAAATAGTAATGTTAAAATGACATTTTTTATGTTTTTTTCGATGGTCGTGGTTTTTCCGTTGTCGGCAATGCTAACACATGTAAATTCTACCTTTAGAGAGATTTTGATACAACCCAGAATTTTATTAGACGGACTTGAGGGTTATGGTATTGGTCAAGTATTTAATACGATTCATTATGATGCCTTCATAAATATCACAGCCACAATTGATTTTGTCAAACATGAAAGCCTTACATACGGTTATCAATTTCTAAGCGGATTACTTTTTTTTGTGCCTCGTAGTCATTGGGAGTCTAAGCCATTATCTACAGGAAATTTAGTTGGTGAACATTTGATAGACTATTATGGTTTCAACTATAGTAATCTATCTAACCCATTGGTTTCGGAAGGATACATAAATTTCGGTATTTTTGGTGTCATACTAGTAGGAGTTCTATTAGCAATAGTTTGTGTAAAGTTACTTTCGTGGTTCAAGAGCGATGATTACCTTAAAAAAATCTTAGCTTTATATTTTGCGATACACTTACTATTTCTCCTTAGAGGGGATTTTGCAAATGGCTTTTCTTACTATGTAGGAATCTTTATTGGTGTCTTTGTAATACCGCGCTTTGTTCAATATGTAATTGAGCAATTGTTGTTAAATCAAGCTTTATGGAAATTGAAACTAAGACAAAAGGCATAGTCTTACTCAAGGTAGCAACAATGGTTTTATTTGCCTCCATATTGCTTCCTACTAATCTTAAATCGATTGCCGTAATTTTATGGGCTATAGGTATTATAATAGTCATTCTTGATACCAAAATCACTTTTAGGAAAAGTTATTTTATCTATACTACACTATTTTTTTTAGTATTAGCCCTTTCCTTTTTTTATAGTGAAAACAATGCTACAGCCCTACGCAAGTTAGGAACTATGTCATCCCTAGTAGTTTTCCCTTTACTTTTTGCCATATTAAATAAAGAAATAAGGAACAAGATGAAAGAGTGGAAACCATTGCTCTTAAAGACCTACATTATAGCTGTATTGTTATTTAATGTACTTCCGTTTCTATATCTCTGGGCAACACATTATTCTTTTTCTGAAATGATTGTTCATTATGCAACAGTAGTGCGTGTAGATTTTGGAAAATTTGGGATCCACCCTATTTACCTATCGATGCATACGAGTATGGCAATACTATTTTCCTTTTTTATCATCTTAAAAAGCACATCTAATAAATTAATAAGCGCCATTCTTACTATTGATATAGTACTTTTCTCCTTCTTAATACTCTATGCAAAAAAAGGCCCTCTTATCGCATTATGCTTAATACTTTTTTTGGCGTTATTTTTTCAAAGAAAGAACAAATTTTTTAAGCCTTATTTGATCAGTATTGTAATTCTTATAGGAGTTACAATTGCAGTCCCCAAAACCCGATATAAGTTTGTAGAACTCTTCTATATGGAGAATGTACAAGAAGATAATATAAACTCTACCAACCTGCGCTACAGTATCTACGAAACAGCACTAGATGTTATTAGTAAATCTCCTATTGCTGGATATGGCATAGGTGATTATAATGACGTATTAATTGAAACTTATAAGTCAAATGGGAACAAGGTGCTATACGAAGGAAAATACAATGCACATAATCAATTTTTGAGCCTTTTCTTGATGGGTGGGGTCGTAGCCTTTGCGTTATTTATGGTCTTTTTGATGTTTAGTACAGTCCTTGCTATTAGGTTTGATAATCAATTACTTATTCTCACCATTATATTTTACAGCGTAGTAATGTTTACAGAAAACATACTAGAGCGTGAGTCTGGGGTTCTTTACTTTTCTTTATTTATAGGATATTTTTCACTCTTTAATATTAAGGAGTAAGCAATGCATATCGTCCAAATACACAATAGTTATAAAGATCTTGGAGGAGAAGATGTAGTCGTTGCTCGAGAGAAAGAAATACTAGAAGATGCAAGTTATACTGTATCTCAATATATAGTGAGTAATGCAGAGGTGGATACGCTTTCGCGAAAGCTCAAAACCGCAATATCCCTTCCTTATTCGCTTTATCAAAAAAATGAAATAAAAGCATTTTTAAAAAAACAAGTTCCAGACATAGTTCACGTCCATAACTTTTTACCTATAATCACTCCAGCTGTTTTTTATGCTTGCAAAGAGCTTAAGATTCCTGTTGTAGTAACGTTACATAATTTTAGGGTTATATGTAGTAATGGACTTCTCTACAGAGATGGTGGCGTTTGTGAAGATTGCATTATGAGCAAATGGGGATTGCCAGCCGTAAAATACGGCTGTTACCAAGACTCAAAAATGACAAGTATATTTCCAGTTTTGAGCAATGCATTACACAGTCACTTAAATACTTGGTCAACACACATAGATAAAGTTATTTTTCTCAGTGCTTTCTCTCAAAGTATTTTTAGAAAATCTCATATAAATTTTAAAGAGCAACAGGTCGCAATTAAGCCCAACTTTACAGAGGATAATGGATATCTATATGATAAAGAGGAATATGTGTTGTATGTAGGTCGCCTTTCAGAAGAAAAGGGTATTTTAAATATTATAAAAGCTTGTATAAAGTCAGAAACTAGAATTAAAGTGGCTGGAACGGGACCGCTTAAAGAATACGTTGGTAATCTGGCAAATAATCATAATAATATAGAAGTTCTTGGCTTTCAAAATAATGAGCAATTATCAAAATTATATAAAAAAGCCAAAGCTCTCGTGACTGCCTCAAAAATGTATGAAAGCTTTGGTCTGGTGATTATTGAGTCTTTCTCATACGGCACACCAGTCATTGCACCAGCCTTTGGTAATGCGGGGGAGCTGGTGACAGATAAATATAATGGGTTGCATTATGACTTAAACAATGTAGAAGACCTGGAAAATACTATTAACAAGTTAAATGACGCAAACCAAGAGTCTTTGAGAAGGAATGCTAGAAAAACATTTCTTGAAAAGTATACTAGAGAAGAGAATGTGTCTAGGCTAATGAAAATTTATAAGTCTGTTGTATAAAAATCCATCTTAAATTTTATTCAAGATGGATTTGATAAATTAAAGTGAGGACGTTTTACTTTTTAATAATAGATTTTGATACGACTTCTCCAGAGGTAAGGGTAAGCCTCATAAAATAGATGCCCGTTCGCTTGTTAGAAAGATCTACTTTTATAGTTTTTCCTAACACAGCTCGGTTTTTAAGTTGACTCGTCCCATACTGATCATAGATTTCCCAGTTTATTATTTTTAGATCTTTGTTTTCTACGGAGAACTGACTTCTTGTGGGGTTCGGGTAGATAATAATGTGATTTTTTTTAGGTATTACTACATTTTCATTTGAAATCTCATTAGTTCTACTAGTTGTATAAGTTGAACAGTCTTCTATGTATGCCCGAAAAAAACTACCTATATTAGCTGTAAATCCTGGCTTTAATACAACTAACTGTCCAGACGAATAATGCGCAGACGCCATATCATTAATACTATTTCGAGCTTCAAGATAATTACTACCTGTTCTAGTGTCACAAGAGTTTTCGTGAACATCAGAAGTAGCTAAATTAGTTGTAGGACAAACACCTACAGTTTTAAAAGTTTGTATAGGACTCCAATTTCCACCTTCTGGACAATTAGAAGCTCTCCAGTCATATCTGGTGTTAGAATTAATTACAGTTCCCGTGCGAGTATCACCATTAACGATAGATGGTTCGCTCCATTGGTCAGGAAATTCTCTTAACCTAATTTGGTATGACCATTGATTACTATTAGAATTAGTAGCAAATTCTCTAGACAAAGTAAATCGCCGATATCCCGAATTGGACGGTGAAATTCCATTAAAAGTTACGTGCAATTTATTTGGATAAGGCGGTAAAGGGTTACAACTATCACTGTCACCATCATCGCCACCACCTACTTCATACGTTACATTTACCGTTATCTCTCCATCATTACTTACACCATCGTGCTCCCATTCTAACTTAAAGACATAAGTACTAGTTGTAGTAGTAGATACATTTTGATTAAACGTAAAGGTGGCAGTAGTAATCTGCCCTGCATCTAAAGTTGTATCTCCAGGATCAAAGCTTTGAAAGCCGGCATCATCTAAGCTCACGATAGATATTGATGTAAAGACTGGATCAGGATCGTTGCCCGTAACAGATATCTGAACCAAAGCATTACCAGTTTCTCCTGAGTCCAAAGTTATGTTTTGAGTTGCAGGAGAAAAGCTCAATTGGTTTGCTAGGCTATTCGTGATTTGAAAAGGAGCTTTGCTGCTATTTACTTGTGAGTAAGAGACAGAAGCAATCATAAGCATCACTATCAAATTGAAATTTATGAATACTCTCATAATCTACTTCAATTTTGATTCTAATTGCCCAATTCTCTTCTCCTGCTCAATCGTATAAAGAGTAAGCTCCTCTATCTTCTGTAGTAACAGATTAGTCATATGCTTAAGATGTAATCCTTCTTCTTTAATTTCCTGAGCAGAGGGTACACCTGGGAGGTGATTGTTTGCTTTAGTATACCTTTCCACTTCTTCTAGAGAAGGCATTACATATAAAGGTTTTAATTTGGAAACTCCTGTATAATATTTCTGGAACACATAATCTGCGGGAATATTTAGGTCTACTCTGACTTCTTTTGCGTGAATGGTTCCATTAACTGTTAGTTTTTCATCTGGTATTGCAGATCCAATTCCTACATTCCCATTATTATTTACAATTAAAATTCGAGAAGGGGCCACAGTGGTTATAGATGATGTTACACCCATGCTAAACTGCCCTAGATCTGGATCAAAACGAAGAGCAGCCCCAAACCTACTAGTATCTAAGTCTTGATTGTTTTTGTGTCTATACTTAAATCCAATTGCTTGCACCCCTCCATTATGAAAACTAATATCATCACCAATTTCTAAAACATCTTGGGGATTAGAGGTGTCTATTCCTACATCTCCAGTACGATAGGTATCCTCAGTCGTAGAAGATCCAATCCATTGTGCATTTACAGCGGTTAAGCTAAAAAGGATAGCAGTTGCGATTAAAAAAATGTTTTTTTATTTCATAATTGTGATAGTTAAATGATTAATTATTTTACTCTTTTAAAATTAAACCCGTGTTGATGGCAGTCCTAAAGGATTTCCTTTAGAATAGATTTTAAGTCTATGAAAACTGTTTTTTTTTTTTTGATAAAGCACTGTTTTTAAGTTTGTTACACTTAAAAAATAAGCTAGTTAAATTTATGTTAAATAAAAAGAATGCACCATTTAGAATAATTCATCTCTTAAATTTTGTAGAAATTAGTAGTAGTGCTTGTGCGTTTTATAGAAAGAATAGATATTATTGATTAAAATTATAAACTTTAAAAAGCTACAAACCTCAACTGACCTTTAATTGACCACCCTACATAACAAACACATCACTTTAATCTCCCTTAACTTCTATCCAGAAGACACGGCCA
>CAWUIT010000160.1:0-6392 GCA_963922345.1 uncultured Dokdonia sp.
ATCTTAACACCTAAGCGTTTCGATTCTGATTCACGACCGTTTTTAGAACTACCAACTCCTTTTTTGTGAGCCATCTTATTTCGGTTTTAAAATCCTTGATTAAATAAGGATTATAGTTATACTTACTGTGGCGTTTACTTCTCTACGCCACCGTCTAATTTATCTTGATATTCTTTAAGCTCATCCCACTTACCATCAGCAGCCATTTGTGCTTGTTTTGGCCAAGTATCGGTTACGTGAGAACCACGTACATCTGCGATGATCTCAGAAATCTTCTCTGCATCAGTTTTAGCAAGTTTTGCATAAGTTGCAATACCAGCTTCAACAAGAGTTTCAGCAATTTTTGGTCCAATCCCTTCAATTTTCTTAAGATCGTCAGACTTTGTTGCTTTTTTAGGTGCTTTTTTTGCTTCTGCTTTAGGTGCAGCTTCTTTTTTAGGAGCGGCAGCTTTAGGCTCAGCTTTCTTTGCTTCTTTCTTAGGTGCAGATTTCTTTGCTCCAGAAGTTGCAATACTTTCAATTACGATTTCAGAAAGTGCTTGACGGTGACCATTTTTAACACGGTATCCTTTACGTCTTTTCTTTTTGAAAACGATTACTTTGTCACCTTTAAGGTGTCTTAAGACTTTTGCTCCTACTAGAGCGCCGTCTATAGCCGGGGCGCCTAAAGTGATGTTATCTCCATCTCCTACTAAAAGAACTTTGTCGAAATCGACTTTTTTCCCTTCTTCGGTAGATAGGCGATTAACAAAGACTTTTTGGTCTTTTGCAACTTTAAATTGCTGCCCTGCTATCTCTACAATTGCGTACATAGCGATTAATTAAATATTGTTATTACACTAATAATAACTTAAACCTTTCAGTTTAAGCGGGTGCAAATATAGCACTTATCTATTAAATTACAATTTATAAAGAGATTAAATTTACTATCTACACGCTAATCTTATCTCATTCAGCAACAACGCTTCTCCTAATGAAAAATGCCACCTTTACGGTGGCATTTTTCATTAAAATAATTATTCTCGTAGACCACTTCCTCGGTCCTTAAGTACTTTTTTGGTACCCTCTGTGTTCCAACTAGGTTTAAACAATTGCATAAAACAGAGTGAAAGACAAATGGCTGTTGCAAAACCTCCAATAGCTACGGTAAAGATTACAGCACCTATGCTTGTGTTATATGTTTTTTCCCAAGGTCCTATAAGACCATCTAGAAACTCTGGATTAATATTACCCGCGTAGAGCGCAAAGAAACCTGTAAAAAGAAGCGTCGCTATAAATCCAGAGACAACCCCGTTTACCAGACCATCTGTATAAGTAAAAGCGTTTCCTTTTCTAATCTTAGTGTATTTTATGACTTCATAAGTTCCAAAACCTACAATCACACCATTAAAAAGTGAGTAAATAATCTGTGTATGTAGATTAAATAATGAGAGAACTAAAAAGTAAGCTACAAGACCTCCAGCCATAGCTAGGGCAAATCTTATAGGCATTGTAAATTTTGACATGGTGTTTAAGTTTTATTCTATTAAAGATAAACAAAATATAAAACCATTTCCCTAAGCATCTGTTAAATAAACATTTAACACCTTATTAAGATTTTTGTAACTTGCTGAAAATGTCCCAGATAACTACGCCAGCACTTACAGAAATATTTAGTGAATGCTTTGTTCCTACTTGTGGTATTTCCAGAACTTGATCACTTATTGAGACTATCTCTTGTTGTACTCCCTTTACTTCGTTGCCAAAAACGAGTGCATATTTTGTATCGCGCTCCGGTTTAAAGCTTGATAACATTACAGCATTCTCTGCCTGCTCGATAGCACAAACTTTTACCCCTTCTTTCTTTAGCTTTCGCGAAAGCGTAATAGCATCTTCTACATACTCCCACGCTACAGCATCTTGAGCTCCTAAAGCTGTTTTTTGAATATCCCTGTGAGGTGGCGTGGCCGTAATACCACACAGATATATCTTTTCTACTAAAAAAGCATCTGCCGTGCGGAAAACCGATCCCACATTATTAAGGCTTCTTATATTATCGAGAATAAGTATAAGAGGGGTTTTTACCGCCTCTTTAAATGCAGCTACAGATTTACGGTTAAGCTCACTATTTTTGAGTTTGCGATGAGTCATTATTTATTTTTGATTGTACCCAAATCGTTTGAGCTGGCGCTCGCTGCTTCTCCAATTCTTGTTTACCTTCACGTAGAGCTCAAGATGTACTTGCTTGCCAAAAAACGTTTCTAAATCCTTTCTAGCCTCTACTCCCACTCTCTTAAGAGCAGTACCCTTGTGACCAATAATAATACCCTTTTGACTCTCACGCTCTACCATAATCACAGAGCGCATTCTTATAATCTCTTCCTCTTCAAAAAACTCCTCTGTGTCAATCTCAACGGCGTAAGGGATTTCCTTTTTATAATGCATTAAGATTTTCTCACGTATAATTTCATTTACAAAAAAGCGCTCAGGCTTATCCGTAAGCTGGTCTTTAGGGTAAAATGCTGGGCTTTCTGGAAGAAGTTCTATGATTCTATTAAACACTTGAGGTACACCAAAATTTTCTAATGCAGATATTGCAAACACCTCTGCATTAGGCACCTTTTCTGACCAGAGCTCTAGCGCCTCTGCAAGGAGCGTTTCATCCCCTTTATCTATTTTATTAATCAATAGGAGTACGGGAATTTTTGCCCCCCTTATTTTATTAAAAAAATCTTCATCTTTTAATTCCTTTTCTCCTAGCTCTACGATGTATAAAAGTACATCTGCATCCTCAAACGCACTTTTTACAAAATCCATCATTGAGGCCTGCAACTCATAAGCTGGTTTTATAATACCGGGAGTGTCACTTAAGATC
This sequence comes from uncultured Dokdonia sp., assembly GCA_963922345.1. Lineage (GTDB taxonomy): Bacteria > Bacteroidota > Bacteroidia > Flavobacteriales > Flavobacteriaceae > Dokdonia. The sequence goes on from CAWUIT010000160.1 coordinate 2,855, forward strand.
ATCTGGAAGTCGTCGCCATTTACGATACCTAAAATACGGTGACGTGTAGTTTGTGCTTTTGACGTGATTATACTCAAACGCTCCCCTACAAACGCGTTCATAAGTGTGCTTTTACCCACATTAGGGTTTCCTATAATATTTACAAATCCTGCCTTGTGCGTCATAGTTTACGTGTTTACTGCAAAGATAGTAGAAAGGAGCTCGCCTGCACAGATTATAATTATGATGCTCTGGAATAGACTGAGTACGTACTCTAAAAAGTTTTTCTTAGAAATTACGCTTTCGCGAAAGCGTAATCTCATTAAGATCTTGGCTTAGAGCGCGTTCTATCATAGAGCACAATACTACCAGCCACTGCTACATTGAGACTATGAGTAGAAGGAAATTGAATAAGAAAATGTGACGCCTCTATAGCTTCTCGTGTAAGACCGTGATCTTCTGCTCCTAGAACATACACACACCGTCTAGGGTGTTTAAAATCTTCTAGCATTACTGCTTGATCATCCATCTCGACTCCTACAATGCGGACTCCTTTAGGCAAGTTTGAGGTAAAATCAGAAAACGATTCATAATGGTAGTACGGCATTGCTTTTACCGCATTGTGAGTGTCACTTGCTTGTTTTGAGTAGCGCTTACCAATAGTAAATATGAAACTTGCCCCTAGATTTTGTGCAGTGCGCCACAACACTCCTAGGTTTTCTGGGGTCTTTCCATTTTGAAGACCTATCCCAAAAAATTCATTTGTAAAATTGTCTGGCTGCATATTTTCTCTAAAATCTAAACAAATAAAAAAGAGACCCATTGAGGCCTCTTTTTTATTTTACATACTATCAGGTCTCCCTTTCAAGCGTTTTTCTATCTTTTTTTTCTTTTCGGTAAGACGCTTCATAGCATCCATTATTTCTGGATCTTTTGTCTCTTTAAAAACCTCATTCAAAGCTAGAATAAGTCTCTTTGCCTCTCTTGAGGCTGCGACGCGATCACTGGTGGACATATTGCTCATAGAAGCATTTTCAAATTCCACCGCTTCTTCCATTAATTTCATACAGTATTTCAAATTTTGGCGAAAGTAAGTGAACTTGCTCAAATCTACAAGATTACAACGCAAATTGTTCTTATTACGTCATCAAGAAATACTATAATCGTTTATATTTTAGATGTTTATGATTCTAAAATCAGGTACCTACCCTTTCTTTATGAATAGATAATAGCCATTTACTCCTAAGATGGCCACATTTGTAATAATCACGGGTATACTACCTAACAAAACTCCATAAATCACAAAAAACGCACAACCTACAGAGTTTACTATACGTAGTTTGCGTAGATCTTTATTAAAAAATGATAGTAATACAAATAAACTTGCAAGATATCCGACTAATTCTGTTACGTTAAATTCCATATTTACTTTTATGACAATTATTTAAATCACCATTAATACATCACTCGTATTAAAAGTTTAGTATCAAACTATTTCTTTAATAATCACCGCATTATTGCTTTGTGATGTGAACGATCGCATCTCCCTGATTTACTATTGGTGCGTGGTTTATACATATTATGTAGCCATCATTAGGAGCTTTGACAGGTTTTTCAAAATCTCCAAAAGGGCCAGAAATACTCCCCAACACTGTACCCTTAGTTACAAAAGAACCCGCTTTTACGAAGGGACGATACATTCCAGAGTATCTTGCTCTAATCCAGGCAGATTTTTCAATAGTCATTGCCTTTTTCGATGCCACAATATCAGCTTGATTTTCTAACTGTTCAGAAAAGTCTCTCATACCGAGATGTGTCATAACACGTAAGGCTCCGGCAACTCCTAGATTTGTAATATCTTGATCTATATCTAAGGATTTTCCACCTTCAAAAAGCAATACTTTTTTACCTTCCTTCACGCACGAATCCCTGAAAGACTTTTCTCTGTTTTTAGTCTTTAAAATAAATGGTGCACCAAAAACTTCTGCAAGTTCTATGGTTTCCTCATCATCATTGATGCGTATTTGAGGTGCATTAAACCGTTCTCTCCCCCCAGTATGAAAATCGATACAATAGTCTATGTGAGGCACAATCTCTTGCATCAAGTGATACGCATACCTACTTGCTAAAGACCCTCTTTTACTACCTGGAAACACTCGATTTAAATCTCGCCCGTCAGGAAACTCTCTCGTTTGATTTAAAAATCCAAATACATTAATGACTGGGATACAAATGATTGTTCCCATTTTAGGTTTATTATACTTTTTTGAAATTATTTGCCGTACTATTTCAACACCATTAATTTCGTCACCGTGGATACCTCCTGTAATAAGTAAGCAGGGACCTTCTTTTTTTGCCCTTTCGATAATTATGGGTACCTCAATCTTTGTACGTGTATGGAGTTTGGCAATATCAAGATTCACTTGCAGTCCTTTGCCTAAAGAGACTGCATTGCCTAGAATTTCAAAATTTGAATTAGGCGTTTCTTTCGACATATTTAATAATAAAGTTTGCAATATCTTTTCCAGTTGCTTTTTCAATACCCTCTAAACCGGGCGACGAATTTACTTCTAGAATAAGAGGACCTCGTGAAGATTGCAGTAAGTCTACTCCAGCAATGCCTAACCCCATCGCCTTTGCTGCTTTTAAAGCTGCATTTTCTTCGTCATCAGAAAGTTGGATTACATTTGCACTTCCTCCTCTATGGAGGTTAGACCTAAACTCTCCTTCCTTACCTTGTCTTTTCATAGCGCCTACTACGACACCGTCTACTACAAAGACCCGTATATCTGCACCTCCAGCTTCTTTTATAAATTCTTGTGCAATTACCCTGGCTTGTAAACCATTGAAGGCTTCAAGTATAGACTCTGCACTATTTTTATTATCTGCTAGTACTACACCTAGTCCTTGAGTCCCTTCTAATAATTTAATCACTAATGGAGCCCCACCTACTGCGTCAATTACTTCACTAACATCCTTAGAATAGTTACTAAATACCGTTTTAGGGAGTCCTAAGCCAGCTCTTGATAATATTTGCAGGCTCCTAAGCTTATCTCTTGATCTAACTAAGGCTTGAGATTCTGTTGCCGAAAAAACCTTCATCATCTCAAATTGTCTAACCACTGCGGTTCCAAAAAAAGTGACTGATGCACCAATTCTAGGAATAACACCATCGATATTGGTAATTTCTTCCCCTTTGTAAATTACTGTTGGATTTTTCTTTTCAATAACGAGATTACATTTTGTGTGATCTACAATAAGCATCTCGTGACCTTTCTTTTCTCCTGCTTCTATTAAGCGCTTTGTAGAGTAAAGGTTTGGGTTTTGTGATAGGACTACTATTCTCATATGTTTTTATTCTGGCTTATCGTAGAATATAATCTTATTAAATGAGGTTTTGTAACAAATCCCCTTCATTTATATCAAAATATTATCTTACTAGCAGTTAGTTTAATAAGCGTGTGGCAAACTAGTACTTTCAAAGCGCTTACGCACAACCTTTATGTAAAAAAAAAGAGTAATCATTTCTGATTACTCTTTGTTAGTAGCGAGGACTGGA
>CAWUIT010000161.1:0-6329 GCA_963922345.1 uncultured Dokdonia sp.
ACAGGTCCATCATCAAAAGTTAGATATATTGTTTTCTCAGAAGTCTTTTTATTCCACACATAGGAGCTAGGAAAAAACCAAGTGCTAACTATTGGTACTCTAGATGGTTTAAATAAACTCAACGCTGTGATGTAATCTTGTTTTTACGGAGGGAATATAAGACTCCACCACCCAAACAAACAAAAATGACAACCAGAGACAACCATTCTGGAAAAGGAAAGTAGTGTCCTACAATAAGCTTTGCAGCGACAAAGAGGAGTATAACAAAGACACTGTATTTTAAGTACTTAAAACGCTCTAGCATATTTGCAAGGAAAAAGTACAATGATCGCAATCCCATAATGGCAAATATATTTGAACTATATACAATGTAAGGATCTTTTGTGATGGCAAGAATTGCGGGTATACTATCAAGAGCAAAGAGTAAATCTGTAAATTCTATGGTCACTAACGCACCAAAGAGGGCTGTAAAAACGCGTTTACCATCTACTCTGGTAACCCATTTATCACCATCAATAATCTTTGAAAATTTAAACCACTTTGCAATTCCCTTAGGCTCTTCATTTTTTACAGGCTCATGATCATCTTTAAGCATTTTAAAAGCAGTAAACAATAAGATCCCACCAAAAATAAAATGCATCCCTGGAATTTTGTTAATGAGCGTAATACCCAATCCTATAAGCAGTGCTCTAAATACAATTGCACCTAGTATTCCTAAAAATAAAAGTCTATGTTGAAACTGACTCGGAATTTTAAATGATGTGAAGATTACTGCAATTACAAAGAGATTATCTACACTGAGTGACAACTCAACGAGGTAACCCGTGAGATAAGTAATTACAGATTTTGACCCAGAATAATCGTAAGGATTTTCTACAAGACCATCACTGTAAAACCAATAAATAAAACCACCAAAAATTAATGCATTGATAATAAAAAATGCGGTTTCGTAAGATGCCTTTTTAACACTTACAACTTCTCCTTTTTTATGTAGTACAAAAAAATCAAGGAGTAATAATAAGCTAATGTGAGCTATTAAAATTCCCCAAGGCAATATAGAATCAGACATAACCTAGTTTAAATCAATTGTAGTATCATTAAGAGCATCTTGAGCAGGAATCTCAATCACAGGATCTGGTAAGGTCTCAAGAACCTCTTGAGGAAGCTCATCAGCCTGATCTTCATCTCCCATCAAATATGGGAATGTACGCATGTAGTTATCAAAGACTAGTGCCTCCTTTTCAAAAAGTTCACGATCATCATTAATGATGAGCAAGTCTACAAGACTTCTATATTTTTCAATATTAGTAAGAATCTCTTCGTAATACTTGTATTGTAACTCTTCACTAAGTGTATTAAAGTAAGATAATTGCTCTTGATATTTTAGAGCTACCTCTTGCCAGATATCACGAGCACGTTGCTTTTCTCCCACCTCATAATATCCTGTAATGTAAGGTTCTACGAGGGTGTAAAATTCAAATATGTCTACTGGCATTTTTTCCATAGCTAAGTCCATAATCTCCTTAGCTTTTTCTGGTTTATTTTCAGCTAGTAGCTGTTCAACGAGCCTCGCCATATTGCCGCGATAGGTAATGGCATTAGTACGCGTCTCACGATCGTGATAAATATCTGGATCGCCACTGTTGCCCCAGTACCACTTCTTCACAATGTTATACATTTTGTCTGCATCTACGCGACCCATATCATAGGGGTTTCTTGGATCTATAGGAGTTTTAATCGGTATAAGCTTGTACGTTACCCCATCCAGCTGCAAATAGTCTTTCATCCATAAATAGTCATCATCCCCAAAACTTCCTCCTGTAAAGTATATAGGACGCTCCCAATTATTGCTGGCTATTATATCTAGCATAAGGAGTCTATTCTTATAGAGTACGTCACCGTTAAGTTTAATATCTATATAAGGAACAATCTCATTGGCATCTTCTACAGGGACAATGTTATTTTTTAGAACCGACTCAGCATCCACTGGTATGCGTACTTGCTTACTAGGGAATGTATTAAATGATTGCCCACTAGGAATTTTTTTCTGAGTGCGTGGGTCATCACTTGCAATAAAGTTCATCCACTGATCAATAGGGATTAGTGAGTCTTTGGTCTCTAGGAAAAATAATGCTTCTCTATTATCTGCAGCATACTTATCGTGAGTAAGAGTACTTGGCACAGGCGGGCTTTTATAAGCCGCTCTTTTCATTTGATCAAAATACCAATCTGTATTAATCAAGCTTGTATTAACCACTCTTACATCTGTACGGTATCCTTCTATTTCTTGGGCATACCATAATGCAAAAGTATCATTATCACCTATTGTAAAGAGTATGGCGTTTTCATCTACAGAATCTAAGTATTTTTTTGCCATTGCGAGTGCCGTCTTTCTACCAGATCTATCGTGATCATCCCAGTTTTGAGAAGCAAGTAAAACAGGTGCAGCGAGAAGACAGATTACTGCCACAACGGGCATCGTTATTTTAGGTTTGATAAAATCTTTTAGAATATCAAATAGCGCATAGACGCCAAATCCTATCCACATGGCAAATACATAAAAAGATCCTACAAGCGCATAATCACGTTCTCTAGGCTCAAACGGACGCTCATTGAGATAAACTTTTAAGGCTAGACCCGTAAATAAGAAAAATACTAACAGCACCGCAAAACGTTTCCAGTCTTTACTTGCGTGAAAAAGCAGACCTAATAACCCTAGTAATAGCGGTAGAAAGTAATACGTGTTTCTCGCTTTGTTTTCTAGCACATCTGAAGGTAAGTTTTCTTGTGGCCCAAGAAATAAGCTATCTATCCAATCGATTCCTGAAATCCAATTACCATTAAAGTCACTTCCTTTTCCTTGAATGTCATTTTGCCTTCCTACAAAATTCCACATAAAATAACGCCAGTACATATACCCAAACTGAAAGCTGAACATATAACGCATATTATCCCCAAAGGAGGGCTTTTCGATATCTAGATATCCTCCAATCTGGCTTTTCAAAAAGGCATCATAGCCTTCATAATTCACTTTTCCCTCGGCATAGTCTACTTTAAATTGTGTGACCACATCTTGTAAATATTGTCTATCCTCTGCAGACATATTGGGATCATATTTGATGCTGAATTTGAGCGGTCCTGTATACTGCATATAATTTGCATTATTTTCGGGACTCCACATTCTTGGTAAAATGGCATTGTGGGCATCATCAAGATTCTGCTTTGCGTTTTGCCAGTTATTGACCACTACATATTTACCTAGCTTCTCATCTTTTTCATACAGCTTCGGTTTGTCGAGATAAGGCGTGTCAGGATCTAGACCAGAGTAATCTGCAGTAAATTGTGGGCCATAAAATAAATGAGTCTCGGCATATTGCTCACGATTGTAATAGGCAAGGAGAGAGCGAGCGTTTGATGGATTGTTTTCATTAATTGTCGTACCAGCATTTGCACGTATAGGGAGCATCATCCAGCTAGAAAATCCTATAAATATATACAAGACACAAAGCAACATGGTGTGTAAAAGGGGTTGATTACGCTTTCGCGAAAGCGTAAAACCATAATAAAAAAGTGCTATAAGCAAAAGCCCAGCGATGATTGTACCACTGTTGAAAGGAAGTCCAATTGAGTTTACAAAAAACACTTCCAAATATCCAAATATGGATAGCGTGTATGGCAGCAATAATTTGAAAATAAACATCAAAATAGCTACTACGATTACGAGAGCAACGGTGAGGTTTTTTGGAGTGACTTTTTCTGTGTTTTTGAAAAAATATAAAAGCCCTATGGCTGGTATCGTAAGTAATCCCATAAAGTGAATACCAAAAGAAAGCCCCACAATAAAAGAGATAAGTATTAACCATCTATTACCTCTAGGTTTGTCCATATCTCGTTCCCAAAGCAATCCTAAGTAAAATAATAGTGCTAGGACGGAGGCCGCAGGGGCATACACCTCTGCTTCTACTGCGTTGAACCAGAAGCTGTCTGTAAAAGTAAATGCACAGGCACCTATAAAGGCGCTTGCTAGTACCGCTTTTTGCTTTATAGGCGTTATTACTTCCTTTGTAATTACAAGGGCTCTGGTGATTAATATTGTGAGTGACCAGAACATGAGGAGTATTGTAAATGCGCTAGTAAGACATGAAAGATAGTTTACAGCAAGTGCTATATAGGTACTGTCTGGTGCAAATATGGAGACAAATGCACCTAAAATTTGATAAAGAGGCGCCCCAGGAGGATGCCCAATTTCAAGTTTTGACGATGTGGAAATATATTCGCCAGCATCCCAAAAACTAGCTGTGGGTTCTACAGTTAAGGAGTAGGTAATGAGAGCAATAGCAAATACTATCCAGCCTAATATCTTATTATACTTCGTAAAGTTGAAGTCTGTCATATACTTATTTTTCTAAAGGGACGAAGTTAAGCAATACGCCTGATTTGTGGTAACGCTGTTTTTGCTTTAATTATTTCTTAAAATTTGAAACCTAAGAATAATGTCGAGAATTATTGTATCTCAAGTATCTTGAAAAGAGAAGGATTTTTTTTTAAATAAAGTTTGTGGATTTCAAACTTTCCTTTAAATTTGCACTCGCATTACAAAATAGTGGCCTATGGTGTAATTGGCAACACGTCTGTTTTTGGTACAGAAGAGTCTAGGTTCGAGACCTAGTGGGCCAACTGAAAACCCGATCTTTTTGAGATCGGGTTTTTTATTTTTATATGTATAAATGGCTAGGCTACTGGCTCTTGTATATAATAGTACCTTAAAAGATTTTGATAAAATCGTAAGGAGTTTTCTCCCTTATCAATGCACGATTTTAAAAATGTATCAAAATTTTCAAAATTCACATCTACATCTATTACTTTAGTTTCCTGTTGGGTAGGGTTGATTTTAACCTCTAATGTAATGCGATTATTTTCTCGGTCTATTAGTACGTGCTCTGCTTCAAAATAGCGCTTTAACAACGCACGGTGCAGACTTTCTATTTTTGAAGATTCTTCCGCTTCAAGACTACAACTGTAATCTATGAGATTATGTAATCCTGTATAAATTTTAGTTTGATGGTCTGTGTTCATGTGTCTTGAATTTTTATCAAGATACTATGATAAGAGTTTCAACTATTTTAATAAAATCTTAATTAATAAGAACTTAACATAGAAGTAGCTTGGGTTTGAAATCCGCTTTCGCGAAAGCGGAATAAAGAAAACATTAGCATAAGTCTCCCATCTGAAAGCCTTCAATGAAAAATAAGATATGAGCTGTTGTTAAAAAAATTAAATCCTAAAGGTGATGACAGGTCTATTTGCATGATTTACTAATCCTTCACTAAGAGATCCATTGAGAAAGTGAGCGATACCCTTGCGTCCGTGAGTTGCAATGCCTACGAGTCCAGCGTTAATTTTTTCGGCAAAATGTAGGATTCCGCTTTCAATCGTGGTGTCGTTATAAATGTTGAGTGTATAGTTTTTAATAGCACCTTCTTCCTTCATAAATTGCTGCATCTGATCTTCTACGTCGTGTGTAGATCTAAAGTCGCCTGGAGTATTTACATAAACCGTATGTAGGGTGAGGTCGTTTATTTGTGCAAATGCAATGGCTTGTTTAAAAGCGTTGTGATTTTCTGCTTGGAAATCAAGAGCATAAACAAATTTATTGATTTCAAAAGAGTGGTATTTATTTTTAATAATTAAGACAGGTATTTTAGAATTGCGCACCACTTTCTCAGCATTTGAACCTATAAAAAATTCTTGGAGACCACTAGCACCGTGAGAACCCATTATAATAATATCAGACTCATACTTTTCTACATAATCCATGATCCCTTCAAAGGCTCCATCAAACTCTGCTGTCTCTTCAACACGCACACCCTCGAGATAGGGAGCGCTCATCATTTTTTCAAATTTTTGATGAGCAAGTTTCATAAAAAATATAGCCTCTGGTAAATCACTTTGATGTCCAGAAACAGCATCTACTAGTTGCATAGGCAGATCAACCATATGTAGAAGATTTATGGATGCATTATGCTTACGAGCGATATCTGCAGCGACACGCAGGGCGTTTTCTGCTTGTTGAGAAAAATCTGTTGGAACAAGTATTTTTTTAATCATAAGAAAAGATTTTTAGAGTTATTCCAAATGAGAGGTAGTGCGTCTAATGAGTTTTAACTTATAGTGCGCTCCTAAAGAGACTCACTTAAAGTTACAAAATTAAAGGGACAGTTTAGAGCTTTTAAAAACGGATAATTTGTATTATATTTGCACCGTTGAAAGACAAAGTGAATACAGAGGGGACAGCGGTCCCCTCTTTTTATAGGCTTATATGTTGAAGG
>CAWUIT010000162.1:0-6287 GCA_963922345.1 uncultured Dokdonia sp.
AAATGCGGGAGTAGCTCAGTTGGTAGAGCGTCAGCCTTCCAAGCTGAATGTCGCCAGTTCGAACCTGGTCTCCCGCTCAAAACCTCACAGTAATGTGAGGTTTTTTTTATGCAATCAATTGATGTCTTACAAAAGTTTTTAAAGTGTAGATCTTTGGTTTTTTGCTTTCGCGAAAGCGATACTTATATGTTTATAAGTGTATTACTTTCCATCTCGTAAGGGTTCTCATTAGGTGTAAATATGCGTGCCGAGTGTTCTCCTTGAAGCAGCATAGAGTCGCCCTTTACCCGTATCCAGCTTCCCTCTCTTAGTCCAATAACTGGGACATTATTAAACGCATGATACTCCTTTATACGTGTCTCGCGTGTTTCTCCCATATGGGTAGACGATGCGTCTGGATCTAAATAATGTGGATTGATATTAAAGGGTACGATACCTAATGTCTTAAAACTAGGAGGGTAGATGATAGGCATATCATTTGTTGTTTGCATACTTAATCCACAAATATTACTCCCAGCACTTGTACCTAAGTAGGGCGTGCCCTGGTAGAGGACTTCTCGCAAAGGTTGCATTACTTGATTTTTATATAATTGATTTACTAGCAAGAAAGTATTGCCACCTCCAGTAAATATGCCTGAGGCAACCTTAACTGCTTTTGCTGCGTCTTTATAGGTGTGGAGGCCTATGACTTCTTTATCAATTTTTGAAAAAGCCTTTTGTGCTATGTCAGTATAGTTATCGTGTGTTATGCCTCCTGGCCGTGCATAGGGGATAAAGAGAATCTGATCTATACCATCATAAAGCTCTTCAAGCTCTGCTAGCAGATAGTCTAAATAGCTGCCATTATGAAGTGTGGAGGTACTTGCAATGAGAATGTTTTTTGACATAAGAAGGCTTTGCTCAAAAATACAAACTTGAATTGCGGAGAATGCCAATTAACAAAATTTTAGATAGTGGTTAAGTTTTTTTTGGGAGGCTTCCCGCTTTCTTTGAGTTTCAAATAATACAAAGCAGTGAGATACTATCTCTATTTCATATTCTTTATAACGTGCTCATTGAGTGGTCAAAATGCGTATGAAATCGATGGTAGAATTTTGAATACGCTGGAAGATGTAGATGGTATTTCTGTAGTTAATCGCAATACGGGTAGAGCGACAGTAACTAATACTTTAGGAGCTTTTAAAATTACTGTAAGACGAGGGGATACCTTAGAGTTGAGAGCAGTTCAATTTCATCCAGAGCAAGTATTCATAACTCAAAAAGTACTAGAAAAAGCAAAGGTTGAGGTGTTTATGACTTCTATTTTGAATGCGCTAGATGAGGTGAAAATCTCAAATTCTTATCTCACAGGTGAGATAAAAAAAGATGCTGTTACTACTGGGTTAGATCCTAAAAAAATAAACAATAATCTCGATAAGAATAACCCGATAGCCTCAGAATATAGAAGGCTACATACTGCAACTTCAAGACCTTCTGATCAAGTAGGCCGCAATAATTTAAGGTTTGACCTTTCTCTAGACAGAATCATAAATACTTTATCTGGTAAAACAAAACGACTCAAAAAAGCGGTTGCTCAAATGGAATTTGAACAAAAGGTGGAAAAATTAAGAAATTATTACGCCGATAGATTGTTTGTAGAAACACTTAATATCCCACAAGAATTGATAGACGACTTTAGCTATTGGGTTCTAAAAGACTCTAAAGATCTTGGAAAAATTGATTTGGACAATAGACTTGAGACGCTAGAGTATTTGATAGATCAATGGTCGATCTATAAAATATTGAAAGACGGGGAAGCTAGTATAGATAGATATAAATGATACGTCAGCTACTATTACTTTGTTCTCTCTTGTATTGTTCTATGATTATAGGGCAAACGTCAAAAATGCTTGAAGGTAGGGTGCTTAATGATTCTATAGCAGGAATTGAGTTAAACGTTGTAAACCTTTCATTACAAATAGGAACAATTACAGATACTTATGGAACATTTAAAATACCTGTAACCATAAACGATACCTTACACGTAAGTGCCGTAAATTATGAGAGCAGACAGATTGTGATTACTCCCGTTATCCATAGCAGGGGTAAACTATCATTTTACCTAACGCCTAAAATTAACGAGTTAGATGAAGTGATTGTAAGCACGATAAATCTTACGGGAGATTTGACAAAAGACAGTAAATCGATCCCTTTTAAAATATACATTGACCCTACAGATCTAGGAATCCCGGCTAATGCTAGACCTACTATGACAGTAGAGGAGCGACGCGTATATAGTGCAACAGCTGGCGCTGGGCCTCTAGGATCATTGATCAATGCAATAAGCGGTCGTACAAAAATGCTTAAACGTCACTTAGAAATAGCTAAGCTTAGAGCTATTGTAGAAAGTAATAGACATAAGTTTTCTGATAGTACGTTTATTAAATCACTCAAGATCCCAGAAAGATATATTGAAGATTTTGTGTATTACGTCTTTGAAGATCAACAGGCTATAAGACTGGTAAATAAAGGTGATACTTTAGGCATTCTTGAGTTTATGCTCAAGAAATCCTCATTATATTTGAAACTTAAAGCGAGAGAAAATGACTTACTTGAAATCACCAACCGTAATGAATAGATTATTGCTACTTCTTCTGGTATCTATGATGTCGCTAAGTTCATTTTCTCAAAAAATGATAATGCTCGAAGGTCAAGTTTTAAACGATACTATTGATAAAGCAGACCTTAATATTGTAAATATCTCCTTGCAGCGAGGTACGATAACTTCCAAAGATGGTAAATTTACTATCGAAGCAAGACTCCAGGATACCATAAACATAAGTGCAGTGCAGTATGAAGCAAGACAGTTTGTGGTAAATGAAACCATGTTTAACCGCGGAAAGATATCCTTGTATTTAATTCCAAAAATAACAGAACTCGATCAGGTAAACATAAGTAATGTGGAGCTTACGGGAGATATTTATAAGGATGTAGGAAGCACTACCTATAAGGTAAAAATAAACCCAAGTGATCTAGGTATTCCAGAAAATACAGCTCCCCCCAGAACGATTGAAGAGCGACGCTATTATACCGCAGTTACTAGCGGTGCAGGTATTCCACTAGATGGTCTTATTAATGCAATTACAGGCAGATTAAAAATGCTTAAAAAACATATAGAGATTTCTCGATTTGAAAAACTAGTGCAAGAAAGTAGATATACCTTTTCAGACAGTATCTATATGAAAGAGCTTAATATCAAACAAGAAAATATCGAAGACTTTGTGTACTACACCTTTGAAGATCCTAAAGCAAAAGTATTAGTAGATAATGATAATGCCCTTGGTTTATTAGAATTTATGATGGAAAAATCGGCAACGTATAATGCATTAAAAGAGAACGAAGAGTAAATGGCATATTTCTTGACAATTACGTAGTACGCTTTCGCGAAAGCGAAATTCTCAATCTCAATCTATGAAAACAAAATTTTTACTAGTACTTGTCTTACCGCTCCTACTCTCTGCAACGGTACATAAGTACTATCTAAGTGTGACAGATGTAAACTACAATGAAGAGGCAGCGGCCGTTCAGGTAATTACAAGACTTTTTTATGACGATCTAGAAGATGTATTACAAGAAAGATATCGCGCAGATATTAAGGTAGATGCAACTGCAGACCAAGAACTACTAGATACCTATCTATCAAAATATCTATCTCAAAAGCTAGTGATAACCGTTAATGGTGATGATATCCCGTTAAACTTCTTAGGTAAAAAATACGAAGATGATTTTGTTGTGTGCTTTTTAGAAGCGACAGACATAGAATCGATTAAAAATTTTTCTGTAGAGAATACCTTATTGATGGATTTATTTCCAGATCAAAAAAATATGATTCATACCACTATTAATGGTAAAAAGAAAAGCTTCTTGCTTATCGATGGAAATACTAAAGGCTTGTTAAATTTTTCCGAATAATTCTTTAAAGCCTATAAGGTTTGGCTATTTTTAATGTTTAAAATAAACTCAAAACAACTTATGATTCGTTACACGTATATGTTGCTTGCAGCATTTTTAGTAGTAGGTACAACTACCTTTGCTCAAGAACAAGAAACAGAAGAGAGTCGCCCTATGGGCCACGAAAATACTAACAGGTTTAGACAGCTCTACAATGAGATGGCCACTCCTAATGAGTACAGAACAGCTTCTGGAGCTCCTGGTCACGCTTATTACCAGAATAATGCAGACTATAAAATGTCTATCCAGCTTAATGATGATAATCAAACCATACAAGGTTTTGAAACTATCACCTACAAGAATAATTCTCCAGATGATCTTTCTTATCTATGGGTTCAATTAGACCAAAATGTAAGAGAAAAAGATTCTCCAGCAAAAGAAAAGAATGGTGGAGGTATAGGAGCCGTGTCACAGCCAGGATCATTTGTAGGTTCTTACATGCAGAGCGAGCCATTTGACGGTGGTTTCAAGATTGAAGCAGTGACTAAGGATGGTCGCCCACTTAAGCATACTATTAACTGGACTATGATGCGTATAGATATGGCAGAGCCTCTTAAATCTGGAGACTCGTATACATTTTCTATCAAATGGAATTATTTAATTCCTGAGCATACAGTAGATCGCGCACGTTCTGGTTACGAAACTTATAAAGATGGTAATAAAGGATATGTGATTGCACAGTTTTTCCCAAGGATGGCTGTTTATAATGATGTAGAAGGATGGCAAAACTATCAATTTTGGGGTAATGGCGAGTTTGCACTACCCTTTGGCGATTATGAAGTAGATATCACAGTTCCTAAAGATCATTTGCTAGACGGTACAGGGGTGATTACAAATCTTAAAGATGTCTACAGCAAAGAAGAAATGAAGCGCTGGGAGCAGGCTAAGAAGTCTTATGATAAGCCAGTGATTATTAGAACCCAAGCAGAGGCAGAAAAACTAGCTGCTGGTAAGATGACAGCAACCCAAACGTGGAAGCTCAAAGCAGAAAATGTACGTGATTTTGCATTTGCAACATCTCGTAGATATATTATGGATGCACAAGCGGTAAAATTTCCAGAGCGTGATGTGATGGCAATATCTATTTACCCACCAGAAGGTAACCCATTATGGGAAGAGTACTCTACAAAAGCAGTTGTACAAACGTTAGACACGTATTCAAAGTTTACATTTAACTATCCTTACCCAAAGGCAATTTCTGTACACGCTAGAAATCAAGGGATGGAGTACCCTATGATCTGTTGGAACTATGGTCGTCCTAATGAAGACGGTACCTATAGTGATCGTACTAAATTTGGAATGATTTCCGTAATTATACACGAGGTAGGACATAATTACTTCCCGATGATTGTAAACAGTGATGAGCGCCAGTGGGGATGGATGGACGAAGGATTAGACACTTTTATGCAATACTTGACAGAGCAGGAATTTGGTCAAAATTATCCAGAAGCTATAAAAGGTAATGATGCATATCCATCAAGAAGAGGTGCAGCAAAAGGGATTGTAAATTATATGAAAGGAGACCAAGAGTTTATAGCTCCTATTATGTCAAATCCTGAGAACGCTTATCAACTAGGTAACAATGCCTATGGAAAGCCAGCTACGGCTCTAAATATACTTCGTGAGACAGTAATGGGTCACGAGCTTTTTGATCACGCATTCAAAACATATGCGCAGCGCTGGATGTTTAAACACCCTACGCCAGAAGACTTTTTCCGTACAATGGAAGACGCATCTGCAGTAGACCTTGATTGGTACTGGAGAGGATGGTTTTACAGTACAGACTACGTAGATATCGGTCTTAAAGAGGTAAAGCAGTATTACGTTACAGATAAGGTGACAGAAGCTGGTAAAGAACTTCTCTCACGTTACGGGATTACAGATCCTAGTACCATTGAGGCTGTATATGTAGTAGATGAAGATAGCCCAGAATTTACAGAAGATATGAAAGGTAGAGATATGCTAGAGTCTTCTGCAACGCTCAAGGAGTATTTAATGGATAATTTTACACCAGAAGAGCGTGCAAAAATTACAGCACCTAACTTTCTATATAAGGTTGTATTTGAAAAGCCAGGAGGTATCCCAATGCCTATCATCGTAGAGTATGAGTATGCAGATGGTACTAAGAAAAAGGTGACGTATCCAGCACAAGTGTGGAGAAAGAATGATGCAGAAGTGAGTAAAGCAATTGCATCTGACAAGGAAATTGTAAAGATTACTGTAGATCCAGACTTAGAAACTGCAGATATTGATACTGGAAATAATAGCTGGCCTAAGGCAAAAAAATTAGGTGAGTT
>CAWUIT010000163.1:0-6281 GCA_963922345.1 uncultured Dokdonia sp.
AGAGACTACAAGTATCAGTAGTGATGGGGATATGTTTAAGACTAAGGTTGTTCCTGCGTATCATATAGACGCTTATAGTCCATCTGGTGGTTATGGTATGGGTAGTAAGGTAGATGATATTAGTAACAAGAATATGTTAACACAGGAGGCAGCTAGTTTCAGTTATAAGGTGTTGCCTGATGGGAGTGAGCGTTTGATGGGTGCTGGTATTACTACTTGGGATAATTCTTGGAAGTATTTGAGTGATTCAGGTAATGGGGTAATGGATACATCCTTGCCTGCCTTTTATGATCGTATTTGGCGTAAGGAGTCTGATTATGTTTGGAAGGGTAATTTACGCAGTGATGGCAGTTATTCAAATTTTGTTGGAGACTTCGATGGGTTTGACTGGGGGTTAGGAGCTACTTCAGATAATCAGCCTGAGCAATGGCAAGAAGTAAGTAAGACTACTTTATATGATCATTATTCTATGCCATTGGAGACCAAGGATATTAATGATAATTATGCTTCAACTCGTATGTCTGATGGTGAGTCTAAGATTTTGTCTGTGGCTAATGCTCGTTATGGGGAGCAGGTTTATAGTGGACTTGAGAATGATGATATCGATGGTATTTATTATTCAGACAGCCAAGTTGTTGGTAAGTCTCGTCGTTCTACAGAGAAGTCACATACGGGGATGTATTCTGCACAGTTATATTCTAGTAATGATGATGGTGCTACTGCTTACGGAGGTATACTTAGGCCTGGGATGTATCGTCCTGGGATGTATCGTTTTTCGGTTTGGGTACATAAGGATAATTATCAGAATGCTCGTTTTATAACGAGTTACAATGGATCTAAGCAGCAATTTACTGGTGAGAAGGTATTTGCTGGCGATTGGGTGCAGTTAAACCATTATTTTAATTTAACATCTTCTTCTCTTAACCGTTTGTTTGCTGTACTGCCTAGTTCAGGTGTTTTATATGCTGATGATTTACGGGTACATCCTATTCAGAGCAGTATGAGCAGTTATGTTTATAATGACTGGGATGAGCTTACGCACATCATAGGATCTAATAATATGGCTACTCGTTATGAGTATGACGATGGCGGTCGATTAAAGTATACATATGTAGAGGTAGCTGACACCCCTACGGTGCCTGGTGGTTTTAAACTTGCTGCGGAGTATAATCAGAATTACAAGCGTGGTTTATCTGATGGGTCTGGTGATAATGAGTTTGCGGTTTATTTCAGTAACCTTGAAGGGGATTGTGGTCCAGCACCTGCTACGGCATTATTACATGGTCCTGCCAATGCGGTTGTTCAGGTTTCTTTGACAAAGGGTACACCTTCTTCGACTGTAACAGGGACGGCAACAGGTATTTCAACGGGTCAGTCTTCAGGGACGGTTACGATACCTAGCGATGGTTCTCCAGTACCTGTTTCTGTACGTTTCAACTCAGGTACTAATGGTAGTTGTCAGGATTGTGAAGGTATTGTTACTTATACGATTATTGGATCTAGTTTAGGGGTTCCTGAGACACAGGGTCTGGGTACGACCACTTCATTTGGTGATCAAGATTGGGAGTCTTGTGGTACAGCTTGTAATACTTGTGATAGTAACGACCCTCCACCTAGTATCTCAGCAAATATTATCAACGAGAATAGTGTTAGTGGTTCTCCACCTAATTGTACAGGTCAATATTTATCGAGTGTGAGCGGTGTGAGTGGTGGTTCTGGTAATTATAGTTATACGTGGTACCGCATACTCAATGGAGGTTCTCCAGTTTTGATGTCAGGTGTTACCGGTACGAGTGCTACCTATAGCTATAATCCTTTAGCTTCAGGTTGTGGTGGTACAATTAAGTTCAGGTGTAGGATCGATGATAACCAGAGCACACTTTCCAACACTTTTACTTCCCCTCAGCGTAGTATTAACTGTAGTTGTAACCAGCAATAATAACCTTTAAAAGCAATAAGAGATGAGAAATAGTATAGTTGTTTTATTGGTAAGCTTTTTTTTAGGAGGCGCTGTTTGGGGGCAGGATTTGCATTGGATAGGGAATGATAATTTCACAACTAGTTTCACTTCCAATGATGTATTAAATTCTAAGAACACTGATATTTATAGTTATTTAATAAGCGCAGAGCAATTGGAGTCTAGTGCTACAGGTGGTTTGTTATCTGTCACAGGTTTTGAGATATTTGGAAACCCCGCTACTAACAGTAATTTTTCAGGAAATATAACTATCGGGTTGAGTACTACAGATAATCCTAATGAGGGTTATAAGATACGGATATTGCGATCTAATCTTGTAATAGTTCCAGTTGGAGGTGGTAGCAGTAATGAATCATCTACTAGGATTTTTGTATATAATCCGTCAGGAACGTTAATAGGACAACTTAACGATGTACTTTTAAGTAGTGGTAGTACTTTGAGCATCAGCAAAACGGGAAGTAATACATTATCATTTAAGTTTAATACAACAACATTAGCTACGGTAACAGATGCTTCAGAGACCTATCGCGCTGTCCTTTCTACTACAACTAAGGGTTTAGGTTTTACTTATAGTCAGTCTAACTTTGTGATTACAGCATCTAGCTACCCTTTGCCTAATGTTACCGATACGAATAAGAACTGGACCTCAGTAAAGACCTTCGATACCAGTGGTGCACTTACCAGTGCTAGTGTAGGTTATTTCGATTGTTTAGGAAGAGGTACTCAAGCACAGACTAAAGACATCCTTACGGGTAAGAATTGGGCGACACAAACACTGTATGATACACAGGGCAGAGCTGCTTTGAGTACGATGTCAGCCCCTATAAACGCAAACTTGGATTTTACGTATAAGAACGGTTTTATTAAGGATGGTAATGGGGGCGCGTTTGATAGTGCTGATTTTGAGACAAATCCTGAGCTTCCTTCTACGGTATCTACTGCAGAAGGTACGTTAGGAAACTACTACAGTACTCAGAATACTTTAGAGCCTTTTCAAGATATTACTGACAGGCCGTATACTAGGACCATTTACGATGAGTTGAATCCTGGTAAGACACGTGCTGTTGTGGGAGGTAATAAAGCATATGCTTCAGGAGCTAGTGGCTTACAATATAATTTTCCACAAGGGTATGGTCATACGATGCCAGCGGCACAGGAGCTTTATTATGCATTTGGGAAGGATTACTTTCCAGAGAACTCTGCTGGATGGTTTGCTGCGCACGGACTTGAAGGGTATGCAGACAACCCTGCGACGCAGTTCATCTCCCATAGGGCTACTAAGAGTGTCAGTATAGATGTGCACGGTAACGAGAGTGTGGTTTTTACAGATTTAGAGGGGAGAACACTTGCTGCTGCTCGTAGTGGAGGCGCTACAGAGTATAGCGTAGTATCTTTAATAGGAGCACAGGGCTATGTAGATGTACACTTACCAAAAGGCACTACAAACAGCGATATTTCTTTTATAGGAGGGTCTAGTGGTTATATGGTCTGGGACCTTCGCACGGGAGAGCAAGTAACAAATCTATCTACGATGACAGGAGGTCATATTTATAGAATAGAACGTAGTCCCCAATCGTTATATGATACGGTATTGTATATAGATACCAATGGTACGACCATCGGTCATACGGGAGCAGCAAAGGGACTTCGTTATAAGGTAAATTATTATGACTATGCACTTAATTATTATGATGATGCAGGGAATTTACTAGAGAGCGTACAACCGCTTGGGTTTGATAATAGCACATTGAGTAGTCTTAGCACTACCCCACAGCATAGTATGTTGAGCAGTTATGATTACAACTCGTTGGGACAACTGCTCAGTACGAGCAGTCCTGATGAAGGGAGCGCTAATTTTGTGTACCGTAAGGACGGCCAGATTCGTTTTTCTAGGAATACCAAACAAGAGGAGGACGGCACATTTTCTTATACGAACTATGATAGTTATGCACGCCCTGTAGAGAGTGGGCTTTGTGAGGATGATTATCCTGGAGGAGACCTTCCTACGGGAACGATTAATTCATTTGGTTTTCTTGCAAATTATTCTGAAAATATGATGTTTACGGGAGATGTTGTAAAGAAAGTAGCAAATGTTGGTCCAGCTACAAGTTCGTGGTATCGAGGAGCATTTTATGGTACAGATGTGATTGAGGGTGATTTTAGGCTAACCTTTAAGCTTGCTTCATCTCATATATTTTTTGGGTTGACTGCCACTGATTATGAATCAGACCTGTATCAATATATTGATTATTCTATATGGAGGAACGGGAATAATATTCAAGTGAGACAGAATAATTCTCCTAAGACAGGTTATATTTCTGGAGTAGCTGATGATTTTAACATGAAGATTGAGCGTATAGGGACTACTATTACCTACTGGGTAGGCAGTACATTGTTATTTACTAATAGCTCAGCGACTGATCAACCTCTACGTTTAGATGGGAATATTTATTATACAAATTACCAGCTTGAAGATATTCAGATAGAATATTTGAATCCCATAGCAGCGAATCCTGACGAGTACGTTTTGGACTCAGCTGCTTGTACCGAGCGTACCTTTACGATGTATGATCTTCCAGATGTATCAGGACTAAATAGTGCATTATCTGGATCCTTTCCATCCCGTACCCAGCAGTTCTTGTCAGGTAATGTTTCAAAGACTTGGACAGAGGATCCATCTACTAGTACAACCTGGTACAGTTATGATGTATATGGTAGAGTGACGTGGATGGTACAGGATATTATAGGGCTGGGTACCAAGATTATTGACTACACTTATGATGATATAACTGGAGCAGTAACTAAGGTCAAATACAGTGGTGATCAAAATGAGGAGTTCACTCATAAATACACTTACAATCAGGTGGGGCAACTGTTAGCAGTAGCCACCTCGTATGATGGGCTGAATTTCAAAGAGCAGGCGAGTTATACCTATTATGAGACTGGAGCTCTTAAGCGTACGGTTCTGGCAGAAGGTGTACAAGGAGTAGATTATGTATATAATATTTCAGGAGCTTTGAAGAGTATCAACCACCCAAGTCTGAGCGCATCCAAAGATCCTGGAGGAGATGCTAATGATGTTTTTGGGATGATCATTGATTATCATAAGAAGGATTACGGAAGAACAGTAAACGGAGGAGTCCTTACTTCAAACAGTGGGGTGAACCGTTATGATGGTAATATAAAATCTACTCGCTGGGCGATAGATAATGGTCCAGCATCAGCCCCTGTGGTTCAGAATGCATACCAATACGAGTATGATCATAACAAATGGTTGAAGCAGGCTAATTTTGGGGTAGCTAGCAATAGTGGTACGATTACCCCCAATTCAAATAATGATTATAGAGTATCTAATTTGAACTATGATGCCAATGGGAACTTGCTTTCGCTTGCGCGAAACAAGAACACCTTCAATAGTAGTAACTCAATGGATAACTTTGCATACACCTACACACCAGATACAAACCAGCTGAATTATGTAGTAGATAGTGCTACTTCCAATGAAGATGCGGGAGATCTAGAGAGCCAGAGTGCTGGGAACTATACTTACAATAGTATTGGGCAGCTTATAAGCAATGCTCAAGATCAGATTCAATATAATTATACAACTTCTGGTCTTGTTAGAAGTATAGCTAGTACGACCAGTTTAGAGAACTTGGCTTTTACCTATAATGACAGAGGTCATCGTATCAAGAAGCGCCTCACGGGATCAGGTCCCGAAACACAGACCTATTATGTACGCGATGCCTCGGGACAGCCTATGGCGATCTATAATGGTACAGGAACACAGAACATAGAGTACCCTATCTATGGCGCATCTCGAGTGGGGATGAGCAAGAACGGTGATGACCGCTATGAGATCACAGATCACCTTGGCAATGTAAGGGCAGTAGTACAAGCTCCCGATGGTGGAGGTGGAGGGAACACCATTGTGTTTAGTGATGATTTTGAGGATACGGTCGTAGCCCCTTGGCAAACGGGAACGCATACCCCACAGATGGTAAATGGGTTTATGTACCTTACTTTACAGTACAATCAGAGCGGTCCATCTACCTATACCCCTATCACTTTAGAACAAGGACACCAATATCGCATTTCTTATGCAGTAAAAGGACTTGCTCCTAATACACAAGTAGTCACAGGTATTATCACAACTTCAGGACTTGATATGCAAGAATCTGGCAATATAGGAGCTGGTAGTTACGTTCATATATACACAGCGAGCTATAATGGCACTTACAACTTGTATGTACGTTCTACTGGATTTGGTAGTGGTACTTATAATGCGTATTTTAATGATGTA
>CAWUIT010000164.1:0-6250 GCA_963922345.1 uncultured Dokdonia sp.
AGTGCTGTCAAAGCAATGGCACCTCCCAAATTTTTATGCTGCGCGGCCTTTGCCTGCTTACGCTGCTGTCTAGCTTCTGCACGACTTGATGATTTAGACACAGGTGCCGGTGTCTCCACTGCCGCACTATTGTCTTGACTAGAATTTTCTAAGCCGCTATAGGCTGTATTTGATTGTTTGCTTGTCGCTACCATTGTATCACTTGTAGTGCCTGTAAGCATCACAATTGTACTCTGATATGCTGGATTCTGGTTATCCTTAATTAAATCATACGCCATCACTATTCCTCCTTCGTTTTTTGTAGCAAAATTCCCATTAAACAAGTGCTTAAGACCTAAGCGTAGCTCATCTTCGTTTTCAATTTTTGTTAATGGTAGCACATTTGCTTTTACGGCCCCATACGTACCTATTCCAATCTCATCTGTGTTTTCTAAACGAGTACTTAAAAGTTTTAAGCCTTGTTCTATATAAAAGCGATGCTCGTGTGCAATCCCTTGAGGGCTCGTCTCTACTAATAGATACAACTGCTGCCCCTGTTGAGCGGGATAATTATCTGCAACATACGCTATAAAATCTTCGGCGTTTAGAACAACCGTAGTGATATTTTCTTGGTTCTGTGCTGTTACTTGTAATCCTACAAATACAATAAGCGCGGTGATAACATTTCTCATACTTCGTGTTTTTAAATTCATCATAAAACTATTGAGAAAGACAGGCGTGATCAACCCGGAATGAGTGAACATAAGATCTTAATGAGTGAAGTAAGGAGAAATATGATATGATTACGCTTTCGCGAAAGCGTACCTACAATAATGATTTAAGATAGCTCTCTACGGTCTGACCTCTCTGTATTTTGCCAGAAGTCGTGCGTTTAAAACGGTCTATCGCTATGACATGTTTTGGCACTTCGTAACTACCGAATTCTTCACTACGAATATCTGAAAGGTCAAAATGATACGGCAATGAATGCTCGACAAACAGCGTTAACCGTTCACCTAGCACCTCATCTTTTAATCCTGCAACAAAATATGGCACGTCTAAATATGAGGCCAGTTTACGTTCTATTTGCTCTGGATGAAGTTTAACACCTCCACTGTTTATCACGTTATCAATGCGACCTAACCAGATAAACTTTTTATAAGAAATAAGCGTGACAAGGTCGTTAGTCACTACGGGATCTGTACTCACTAAAGGTGCTTTTACTACAAGGCACCCACGCTCATCTACCTCTACCTTAATCTTGTTGAGCGTTTTAAATGGAATAGGTGTATCTCTCTCCTTTTTAGGATTGATGCGCCTTGTGGCAATATGCGAGACCGTTTCCGTCATTCCATAGGTCTCATAAATCTTAGTCTTAAGCCCTTGCAATCGTAATGCTAATGTGGGAGCAATAGAACCACCGCCTACAATAAGTTTTGATATAAGATGGAGTCTAGATAAAGAATTATCTAATTGCAATGGAGTCATTGCACAAAAATCATAAGTACGAAAGACAGTGTCAAGCGGATTAGACTTTGGGAGTGCCATATCAATGTGCCAGCCTAAAATCATTGCTCTTACGAGCATCATTTTACCAGCAATGTAATGAGCGGGTAAACATAGAAGTGCCGTTGTTTTTTCAAATACATCAAAATGCTTTGCTGTAGCCTTGGCACTATTTACCATATGGATTTTTTGCGTCCTTATGGGTTTTGGGCTACCTGTAGAACCAGAAGTATTTACAATAATATACTTCTTACCATCTAGCCAGTTAAGAATAAATTCACCCACCGATTGCTCGTAAGGCTCTCCATCTTCAATTAAAAGCGCCGCGTGCGACTTCAAGGAATTTACAGTAAAGGAAATTCCGTTGAGCTTAAATTTAGGATGTAATCTATCAAACTTTTCTGAAGCTTCCTTCATATATAGTAAAAGTAGCGATTCCCTGTAAATTGAAAGTTAGAGGTATGTAAAACTTAGATTAAGAAACTACATCTTTTGGAGGGCTTACAACACCCGTTAATCGCTCTCTCCAGTTTGACCAGTTATACTTTTTTGTAAGGATGAAAAGAAAAATTGGATAGACAATAAGTATAGGTAGGACTATCTCAAATCCTGTACTTGATGGCGCTACAGATTTAAATATAGCATCTGTTTGTAGTGCACTATACTCATAGGTAAGCAACGTTGCTGCTAGAAAATTATTTCCAAAATGAAATCCTAGCGCAAGCTCCATACCATCATCCATAAGCGTCATTATACCTAGTAATAGACCAGTCCCAATATAAAAAACCATTGTTATAGGGCCAAGCTCTGCCACTTCTGGGTTTGCCCAGTGAAATATACCAAAGAGCGTAGAGGTAAGTATTAATGGGAACCACCGGTTTCTTACCATAATGCCTACCTGTTGCATTACATACCCTCTAAAGAGGTACTCCTCTAAACCTATTTGAAAAGGAAATAATAACAACCCAATAACAACTAAAACTATAAATCGAGAAGTATCAAATTGTAGTTCATAATCTTCTGGAGTAAAATAATAGACAAGCGCAAAGCTCACAATGGTATATACAAAGACCATCATAAAACTAAAAAAGATTCTTCCAAAGTCTACTTTAGATCGTGCTGTTGTAAGACTTAAAATACTACGTTTATGTAGCGCCCAGACGAGTAAAAATAATACAGCAAGTATTGGGATAAAGACTGCAAGATTAAAAGCTAGCAACAGATTTTTGGACTTGAACAATCGCATCATATCATCCATTGCTGCCTGTGGATCTACATCTACAAAAAGAAAAAACAACAGATTTGCGATAAAAATACCCATCGTAAGAGCGCACGTAAGGACAAATTTCCAAGGTTCATTTTCTCCTTTATAAGCTTGTTCTATAAACATATCTAGAATTTAAATTCCCAGTTTTTTTCTGGATTAATAGTTAATGTACCGCTATTTACCTCAAGTGGCGAAGGAATGTTATTTGTAAATAAACTTCCAGTACCCAACCCTTGTGGCCCTTTTGAATTTAAGGTAAAAGTCCACTGAGCAATTGCATTAAGACCTATATCACTCTCTAATGCAGAGGTTACCCACCAGCCTATATCTAACGACTCTGCGATCTCAATCCACTCCTGGCTTCCCTGAAAACCACCTACAAAACTGGGTTTTAAAATAATGTACTGAGGTCTAATTATTTCTAGCAGCTCTTTCTTCTTACTCAAATCAATTACACCTATCAACTCTTCATCTAAGGCTATGGGTGTAGGCGTCATTTTACATAACGTAGCCATATCTTTCCACGCTCCAGTGGCGATAGGTTGTTCAATAGAATGTACCTCTAAGTCTGCTAGTTGTTTGAGCACTTCTTGCGCTTTCGCGAAAGCAAAACCACCATTAGCATCTACCCTCAGTGTAAGATTACTAGCGTCAAAGTCCTTCCTAATAGAGTGCAAGATTGCCAGTTCTCTATCAAAATCTATGGCTCCAATTTTCATTTTGATACAATCGAAACCCTGACTGATTTTTTCAGCAACTTGTGCTCTCATAAATCCCTCATCACCCATCCATATAAGCCCATTGATGGGAATAGATGTGTTTCCAGCAGTAAAAGAAGATGGAAATAGTGTAAATGGATGGCTAGATTCTAGAGATAAAAAGGCCATTTCAATACCTGCTTGTATGCTTGGATATTCCCTGAGTTCCTGACGAAGGAAGGTCGCACCTTTTGCAATGTTGTCGCAAGCCCACTGTAGTTTTACCTCATAATCTGGGGTATCATCATAGCTCAACCCTTTTAAAAGCCCGCACTCCCCTATGCCTCTCTTACCTTGGTCCTCTATAATGAAAAACCACGTTTCTTTAATCTGTAAAATACCTCTTGAGGTACCGCTAGGCCTTTTAAATTCTAAGGTGTGTTTTTTGTTGTATGCTTTCAAGAAATACGATTGAATTGTAAAAATACTTAATGTACACGACAAAAATAGCCTGAATTACAACTGCAATCAATAGTAAATGGGGGTCTATCTTTGTCAATGATTAGATATTTCGCAATAAGACATTTGATTTCAAATTAAAATTCAAAATATTGTTATAAATGGCGTGATTTACTTAAAATTATGGCAATTCGAATTCTATTTACGCATTAAGTGATAAAAAAATTTTATTTACATAATAATTTAACTAGATTTATTAGAAATCTTTGCCTTGATGACTTTACAACCTACAAAAGGACATTTATTAGTAGCAGAGCCGTCTATTCTAGGTGATGTGTCATTTACGAGATCTGTCATACTTCTGGCAGAACATACAGAAGAAGGCTCTGTAGGTTTTATTCTTAATAAGCCATTAGATCTCTCCCTATCGGATTTAATAGAAGGTATCGAAGACTGTGAGATGCCTATCTATAATGGTGGTCCTGTAGAACAAGAGAATTTATATTTTATCCATACCGTTCCAGATCTTATAGAGGATAGCCAAGAAATATCTTCTGGTATATTTTGGGGTGGTAATTTTGAACGTGCTGTAGATTTGATTATAAACAAGAAAATCTCTTGTGATAAAATCAAATTCTTTTTAGGCTATAGTGGTTGGGGTAGCCAACAACTTGATGAAGAGATTATCCAGCACAGTTGGGTTATCATTAAAAATGAGAAAGAAAATGAGCTGTTAAAAGATAATCACGCGGCTTTATGGAGAGATAAAATTATGGAAATAGGCGGAACATACGCGATATGGTCCAATGCTCCAGAAAACCCTCAGTACAATTAGTTTAATCTAACTTTTACATTTAACTTTTTGAGTAATTCTTGAGCCACAACATTGGTGTAAGATTTTTTACGATATTTTGTAATGGATCTTATTCCTATAATGGTGTTCGTTATAAATAGCTCATCTGCTTTTTGAAGTTCAAACGGAGATATAGAGGTTTCTTCGATAGTATATTCTTTAGTAAGACCTATAATTTCTATTAACTGTTTGCGTATTATTCCTTTTAAACAACCATCAGAGAGTGGTGGTGTTTTAATGTGAGAACCTTTTACAAGGAAAAGATTTCCTTGAAGGGCTTCTACTACACTTTTATTGTTGTTAATAAGCAAGCAATTATCATATCCATTATCCTGAGCAAAAATACTTCCCGTTACGTGTATGATTTTATTAGTCGTTTTGAGTGTAGAAATAAGATCTGCATTTACATAATGATCTTTATAAAGCTCCACTTCATAAGGGTCGCTAGATATTGTATAAAAAGGGTTAGGGTGCGCTTTGCAAGATATTAAATAACCCACTCCTCGCTGCTCAGGCAGATAGGTACCACTTCCTTCTCTATACACCGTAATACGCAATCGAGCGGTATGCTCTTGTAGATCTGATGATTTTAAAGTTTTTTTAAGCTCTTCTTCTAGAAATTCTGGAGTAAACTCCATTGGGATTTCCATACGTAGAATGCGCATAGAAGCCATAAGTCTAAAGTAGTGATCTTCCCAAAAGAGCAATTTACCATTTACGGCTTTAATAGTTTCAAAAAGACCGTCGCCATAAAGTAAGCCTCTATTGTGAGGACTTAAGGAGACCTCATTATCATTATGCAGTGTACCGTTGTGATTGATCATAAAAAAACCGCCTTTTTAGAAGGCGGTGCAAAGATATTAAATGAGCTGCGTTTATACAGACCCTATAACGTGTTTCAACTCTGAAATTTGATTTTCCCAGAACATTTTTCCTTCATCTACTTCATCTTCTTCGGCAAAGTCTGTGATCATAAGAGATACATCTTTAGTAATCTCATCTACTTGGATACGTAGTTCAAAATAGTAATCTTCACCTTCATCATCCATCCATTGGAAACGTATACGTTCTCCAGATCTTTTGGTGATTAGCTTTGCCTTTTCCTCACTTCCATCCCATATAAATGTATAAAACTCCCCTCGCGAGTTCACATTGTCTGCAAACCACTCACTCATACCAGAGGGAGTAGCCATATATTGATAAAGTAGTGATGGCGAAGCGCGTACTACAAATTCTATCTCGTATTTTATTTTGTCACTCATAGGAAGTTCTTAATTGTAGCGACAATATATTGAAAGTAATGACTAGAACAAAGCAAATAAATTGATTTTATTTAATAAAGACGTTTGCACTACCATGATTATATTTTATATTTGCACCCGCTTAAGCAAATGCTTTAGCTTCTATTAGACGGCGAGGTAGCTCAGTTGGTTAGAGCGTCGGATTCATAACCCGGAGGTCGGGGGATCGTGCCCCCCTCTCGCTACA
>CAWUIT010000165.1:0-6208 GCA_963922345.1 uncultured Dokdonia sp.
AAAAACAGTAACGAATTAATTAAATACGTTACTGCCTATTTAATAAGTATGAATTCTATTGAATCAGATATGAATCTAAACGCCTAATAATACTTGGTGTATTATTTGAAACTAACGAGGAAGTATCATAAATAAGTCCAAAACCACTTGAATAATAAAAACGGTCCAAACCCGCTAGTTGCTCACCTTCTGGGTTTCTAGCATATCGTTGAGAATTTATACAATCAAATTCACCTGCTTCAACATTTAAAGTGGTAGTATCTTCAACAAGAATTTCATAAATATTTCCCCATTGATTTTCATCTAATAAGCGTTCTTCATAATTAGTATTTGTGAATTTAATAGAACCCACTTCATTAACCAGGTTTCCATCAAATTCTCTATAGAATTCAAAATATTCTCCATTAGGATTACAAAAAGTGATTCCATCATCATTTCCTGTTGTTAATCTTCTAAATTTAAAATAAGATTCTCCAGAAAAGTCTTGAATACCAACGATACTAATCGAATCGATCACGCCTGTATCATCATAAGTTAAGGTGTTTGGATTGTAACGATAATTCTTATATACCCAGGAATTACCAATAGTTAATGCATAAAAATTGGTATCAGGTGGATTCATAAGGTTCTCGGAATTATCTGACTCGGTACAAGAAAAAATAAATGCACTAATGGAAAAACACAACAATAAACGCTTCATACTATTTGGTTTAATTAGTTAATACTAAATGTAATTGTGTGCTATATTTTTAATTTTTGTTTAGGAACTATGATGTAAACGATAAAACAAAAACTATATTTCAATACTTCAGTACAAATACAAAGACGCCCAAGGCAATCCGCCAAATGAAATGATTAAAGTGCTTTTTGATAATGAGAATAAAATTGTTGGGATACAACCATTGAAAATGCAAAATTGATGATGGAGTAAACACGCTAGAAAACCATCCTCCATACAAAAACAACAATCCAGTTGTTCAAAGTGACTATTTAAATTAGAAAATCTTGTTTTTGTCCAGTCAAAACCTCCTTAGTATATTTAATCATTATAGATTCTACGGAAGAGCCTATAGATAAAAAGCGAAACTGAATCACAAAATTTAAAATGACTAAAACCGAAGAGAAAAAGGAAGCGTGTTTTGATCTCTTTATCAAACAATTTCCTCTTTTAAGTTTGGAAGCCAAAGCGTTTACACGTTCGTTCTTGACCATTCAAGAGTATGCTAAAAAAGATTTTGTATACAAGGCTGATGAGGTACAGGAAGAAATCGGTTTTGTATGTGAGGGGCTTTTAAGGAAGTACTACGTAAATGAAAAGGGTAGTGAAATCATAACTAGATTTATAAGTGAAAAAGGCTATGCGACCGACTATCCTTCCTTTTTGAGACAAAAGCCATCCAAATTTTACATACAATGTCTGGAGCCATCTATCATTGTAAGTATGTCTTACACAAACCTGCAGGAAGCATATCGTAAACATAAAGGCAACGAGATGTACGGAAGATTAGTTGCTGAGCAGGTATTGACAAGAGAAACTGACAGGGTAGAAAGTCTATTATTTGAAAACGCTGAAGAACGCTATTTAAACTTCATTTCTAAAAATAAAGAACTCACCAATCGCATTAGTTTGACACATCTTGCATCATACTTGGGAATTGAAAGACAGTCTTTAAGTAGGATTAGAAGCAATCTGGCTAAAGGTTAATTTTGTCACATAGGTGTCACTTAAAAAACGAGTTATTATAACATCTTTGCTGTATATACTCTCAATACAGTTACTATGACCGCTTTCAATTTGAAAAAACTCCTATTCGTAATATTGCTATTAGTAATCTCCGTATTTTCTAATGGACAATATGTTATCTTTTTTGCCATCTGGGTTTTTATGGCGATGTTGCTATTTGCAGTACGGAGATTAAAAAGATGGCAAGGGTTCTTACTAGCCTATGTATCTATTGGTATCGGGTATTATATTGGATTTGATTTTGTTCCATTTTTACCTGCGGCTATCCCCGTAATCGTTTC
Organism: uncultured Dokdonia sp.; assembly: GCA_963922345.1. GTDB lineage: Bacteria > Bacteroidota > Bacteroidia > Flavobacteriales > Flavobacteriaceae > Dokdonia. Next base: position 2,026 of record CAWUIT010000165.1, read on the forward strand.
CTTAATTTTTGCTTTATTTTACGCCTTGCCGTATCTAATTGATTCCTTTTTCAAGAAAAAACGTGCGTCATTTCTAAGTACTTTACTCTTTCCCTGCTCGGTAGTTATACTTGAGTATTTGTATCATCAAATTAATCAGTTTGGAACTTTTGGACATTACGCCTACACCCAGCAATCTCAATTACTAGTATTACAATCAGTCTCCATTTTTGGACTTGGGTATATTACATTTCTGATTGCGTGGTTTGCATCTGTAAGCAATTGGGTTTACGAGCAAAAACATAATTGGAACAGCATAAAAAAAGGGGTACTTATTTACAGTTTTGTATTAGGTCTTACGTTAACTTTTGGGGTATACCGTGTGTATTTTCAGAATCCTACTCCTGAGACTATTCGTATCGCTTCTATCTCTGCCTTAGACAGTTTAAAAACTGGTGTTGATATTCAAGGAATAACAAATGAAGAAACGAAAGAAGATGCAACAGCAATAACTAGAGAGAATACCAGCAGACTAAATCAAAATTTAATCGACCGAAGTATCGAACAAGCACAAGCTGGAGCAGAACTAATTTTTTGGGCAGAAGGCAATGCGGTAATACTAAAGGAAGATGAAAATATACTTTACGAGAAAGCAAGTAAAGTAGCTGATGAACAAGATATCTATCTAGGTATAAGTGTCGCTGTAATCGACCCTTCAAATAGCAAGTATCTTGAAAATAAGTTTGTTTTATTTGATACGGAAGGTAGAAAGAATATTGACTATTGGAAAGGTATTTCAGTGCCGGGTGCAGAAGAACCAATTAGTAATAATAAAGCTACTGGCATTCAAAAAATAGAAACCAATTATGGAACTATTGCGGCAGTCATTTGTTTTGATTTGGACTTCCCAGATTATTTAAAAAATGCTAGTGATTCCGACATTCTACTAGCGCCTAGTAATGATTGGGAAGAAGTGGCCCGACTACACGCTGACATGTCAAAATTTCGAGCAATCGAACAAGGTTTTAATTTTGTTCGACAGACGAGTCTTGGAATTTCAATCGCTACCGATTATACTGGAGCGGTAATTAATGAGATGGATGATTTTAAAAGTAATGAGAAAGTCATGATCACTCAGCTTCCTAGAAAAGGAGTAACAACGTTGTATTCTGTAATTAATGATACTTTCATTATACTATGCCTCTTGACATTCATTCTTATAATGATTCGTCTTAGAAACAAAAACGATGACAAAGCAGTAATAAAATAGATATGCTTACATTTAATCACGATTAAATCTTAGCACAAAATCTATGATAAAAAGAGTAGTCATCATTATGCTAGCTCTAGGCATTTTTGGTTGTAATTCTGACACCAAAAGCCCCTCAAATCAAACGTATCAAGATATCCAAATTACAGGTGCAATGAAAAATGTGATGTGGAAAGGAGAATTAGGTGGAACCATACATCTAGATACCCTTTCAAATAAAAAAGGATTATACGCTATTGGGCCTGAAAGTTACCTCACAGGAGAGTTGCTAGTAAATAACGGAGAAAGCTATGTAGCAAGAGTAACATCTGATTCTACCATGACCGTTAAAAAGACGTTTGATGTTTCAGCACCCTTCTTAGTGTATGGAACTATAAATGAATGGACTAAAGTAGAAATAGGCTCAGAGGTCAAGACAATCACTGACATTGAAAAATTAGTTAGTGAAAAAACGGCTGACTTTAAAAGACCTTTTGCGTTTAAGCTACTAGGAAAAGTGGCTAAAGCAAAAATACATATTCAAAATCTACCTAAGGGAGCGATAGTGACCTCTCCAGCGGAAGCCCACCAAGGTCAAATAGACTATGTCTTACTAAACGAAGATGTAACCATCATTGGTTTTTTCTCGACAGAGCACAAAGGAATTTTTACGCACCACGATTCAACTATTCATTTGCACCTCATCACAAAAGACGAAAGTAAAATGGGCCATCTAGATGCGCTAGAAATTGACAATATGCAGCTGTATTTACCTAAGAGCTAAATCGCTAAGCTCTTTTCAAATCAAATAGCCTAAAACGCCATATAACAAATAGCTTTTATCTCCATTGAGGGCTCACAATTCTAAAATCCAGCAGGGAGTGGCGCCACCGCAGTTTCGCTATTACTCATATTTACCACAACAGGCGTAGCAGACGGTGACTTTGTGATAAGTCTTTGTCTGTAAATAACAACATTGAGATAAATATCTACAACCGTGTCAAAATATTCATACGTTGTGTACTGTCCAGCAAAGTCAGAATTATTGACCAACGCTTTTAAAAACCACGTTCCTGTTGTAGTATTCTTATAGGCATAAAACTGATACCCCTCTATATTATCAAGATCGTTTTCATTTTGCAAAAGCACATTTGTAGAATCAGGCTTATCATCATTTGCAGAGAGAAAATAAAATCCCTGAACGGTAACGACATACTCGTTTATACTAATCTTAGTGTCAAAGTCTTGTAATCCATCGGTTCCCACCTTTTTAAATACATATTGGCTGTAATTGATAGGGCCATACTTGCTGCTTTCTATATCATATTGAGCAATATCACCTGCACTAGTTTTTAATAACAATAGTGAGTTGCGAATATCATCATTTGAGCCTGGATTTTCTAAAAACAAACTTTGGTCAATCTGCACATCGCCTTGAACATCTAGTGTTGCAGCTGGCGTATCTGTGTTGATACCTACCTGAGAGTAGGTAATGAATGGCAAAGCAAAAAATAGTATCAAATATCTCATAATAATTAATTTAAAACGGGAACACTTACGGCAATACCTGTATTACTACCTCCAAGATTTGTCGAGATGAGTGGTAACTTTTTAAAATAGGCACGATCATAAACGATGAGGGTGATCTTATAAGTAAGCTCATCACCTACATCAAGATCCAGTGCTCGGTTTCTAATTTCAAGGTGCCAAGTTCCGTTTTCTTCAAAAGGGCGTTGCACAAAGTAACCTATCTCTTTTTGCCCACCTATTTCTTGCTTTTTAATGGCGTCCCCTTCATATCTAAAATTTGCTACAGTTACGATATACTTGGACGTATCAAATTGTAAATCTACGTTGGTCACATTGTCTCTATAGACATTTGTAAACTCGTACTCAAATGTATTTACTGGCGCTACTGCAAGAGTTTCTGTATCTAATACTTTCAACTCTCCTTCCGGAACGCTATTGGTTACCCGAGTGATTAGTTCAAAATCTTCTTCGGAGTCAGATACGGTCATAAATGCTCCAGTTGTAAAATCAGATTGAATTAAAAGATCTCCTGCCACATGTAAATCTTTTTGTGGCTGTGCAGTCCCAATTCCTATTTGTGCCACGCAAATACTTGAGGCGCTTAAAAATATTCCCGTAATAAGTTGTGCTAGTTTCATATCTAATCTAAAATTGGAGTTGTTGCTGCACCTGTTGTCGCACCATTCATTGCATATTCTGTAACTTCAAACTGCTTAGAAAGGTTTTTTGAAAAAATCAATGTGGTTATTTTCCAAACAAGCGATGTAGTAGAGGTACTCACATTACTTGCAGCAGGATAATCTGCAATAATATGCCAAGTTCCATTTCTCACAAATGTGGAGCAATACTGCATACTAAAATGATCTGCCGCATTGGTGTGTGTATTTACAACAAGTGTTTGATTGAAATAAGAAGAAACAGGGACCATTACATAATCATCTGCATCAATAGCCGTATCAAAGTCTAAGATCCAATCACCATCCATATTCACTAGCTCGTATTCCTGAACGTAAGCCAGCGCCGCTCCAGTAGGGTTACTCACATTGAGCGATACTACAGACCCATCAGGATCCTGCTTTACAAATGTAGTCGTATCACTATCCTGTAAATCTTTTAAATTTCTAACATCAATGGCTCCAGAAATTACTGCGTCTCCTGCAACTTCAAGTGTTTTACGTGGTGTCGTAGTGTTGATTCCTACGTTTTGGGAAACTCCTTGAAATGCCACAAGGAGTATACCTATAATCATAGCTCTTCTCATACAAAGTATGTTACCCTGCACTATCAAATTTAAGCGTCTACGGCGTAGTCACAACATTTGAGGTTGCAAGAGAATTAATAAGTAATCGTTTGAGAAAGAAAATTGTAGCAGAACTGTTGTTCGATTTGGGGCTATAAATTCTATCTTCTGAGACAAACGTAGGT
>CAWUIT010000166.1:0-6193 GCA_963922345.1 uncultured Dokdonia sp.
ATTTAATAAAAGTACGGCGTTTGGTCATCGATACATTTTTAGTACGCTTTCGCGAAAGCGATATTTCTAGTACGATACAAAATACTTATTTTTAAATAATTAATGTAGCCCAATTGAATCCCGCCGAAGATTATATCATTTCAAAACCAGAGCCTTGGAGATCTATGCTTATAGAACTTCAAGCGCTTATAAAGCAAACTGTCCCAGAAGTAGAGGAGGCTTTTAAATGGCATTTGCCCTTTTATAGTCTCAACAATAAGATGTTTTGTTTTCTAAATTTTAGAAAGACTTTTGTAGATGTAGGCTTCCCTTGGGGTGTTCTTATAGAAGGTCACGACGATGTTCTTATTGCAGGTGAAAAACGCAAGAATTTGCGATCACTACGGTATCACTCGCCTGAGGAAATTGATATTAAATTGCTTCAAACAATTCTTCTTAAAGCCGCACAGCTCAAAAAGAATTCGTACTAAAAACGCTTCCTGAAAATAGGGGCATTTACCCCTAGAGATTAACCTCTAAATTATTGTGAGAGGTTTTACATCGCTTTAAATTTGTGACGACAACTTGCCATCTAAATGAATTATAAGTCTAGCAATAGACATACTATTTGATAGCAAGCGAGGGAGCTTTTGGGGGAAGGCTCCCTTTTTTTTTAATAAAATTTTGGTCTTAAAATATGAATTGAAAAGCCAAGTAAAACTGTTGTGCGAGTATAATTTTACGGTTTGAACAAACCATTTTTGAGCGCATAGATCACAAGTCCTGTTCTGTTTTTGAGGTTAAGTTTTGAAAACACGCTATCGCGGTAACCTTGTACGGTTTTTGGACTTAAGAACATTACCTCTGCGATTTCATTATAGGTCATTTCTGTGCATGCATGTTTTATAAATTCGATTTCTCTATCTCTCAATTCATCTTTGTTGTCTCCATCAAGGTTTTTAATGAGTAGCTGGCTAACTGTATTGGTGTGGTAGTACCCATTTTCTGCAAGTTCATTTAGTGCGTTTTCTAGAACAACTTTTTCGGTATCTTTTAGTAAATATCCTTTTGCTCCAGCACGTATCATCTTTAATATAGTATGATCATCTTCTTCTACGGAGAGGGCCAAAACTAAGATTGTGGGAAAATGTTCTTTTAAATGAGCTGTAGTCTCAATGCCGTCCATTATAGGCATATTAACGTCCATGAGTATAATGTCTGGTCTTTTATTTTCAAAGCGTAATTGATCAATGAGTTCTTGACCATTTTTACAGGTGTAAAGTACTTCAAAGTTTTCAAAAGAATTTACAAGTCCGCTTATGGCTTGACTTAGGAGTGTATGATCATCTACGATTACAATTGTTTTCATAATAATTGTGGTTTATATGTGAGCGAGAGCAGTGTACCTTCTCCCAAACCAGATGTATAATTGATGGTCGCACCAATTAGCTTTGCGCGAGTTTCTATATTGGTAAGACCTATGCCGTTTTTTGCGCGTGCTAGTTCATAATCAAAGCCTACTCCATTGTCTTTTACTTCAATAAACAACGTTTCGTCTTTGTAAAGAAGATTCACATCAAGATTAGTCGCTTTAGAGTGCTTTATAGTATTTGTAAAAAACTCCTGTAAAATTCTAAAAATGATGGTTTCTATCTTCTTTTCAATAGTAATAGGTTTTCCAGTAATTTTTAATGACGGTTTAAGGTATGCCATCCTATTAAACCTTTCTAATTCTAAATTTAATGCCTCTGGCAGTGACATATTTTTGAGCGCTTCTGGATTTATGAGCTTGGACAAAGCTCTTATTTCAGTAAGTCCTTTGCCTATGGTTGCGGCTGCCTCGTCTAAGTCTTCTTGATTGCCTCCAGAATTTTGCGTTTGTATTTTAGCAAGAGTTAATAGTTGTCCTATATTATCGTGTAGCTCCCAGCTTATATTACGAAGCGTTTCTTCTCTTATTTCAATTTGTGTTTCTGTGATCTCTTTTTCAAATTTTTTCTTTGACTCTTCTTGTTCAATAAGAAGCGTGTTTTTACGCTTCATAAAAACAGAAAAGAGCACTACCACCACGATAAGAAGCAGTAAAAGTATCGTTATTGCTACAAGAACAATGAAAAGTGTTCCTGTATCCTGATTTTGAATCAAAGACATCTGTGCTATAGCTGGGGACATTAATTAAAGAAAGATACTCATATTCTCGGGGACAGACTATAGGTATTTACCCCTAAAGTTTTTTAAGATTTTTACTACGCTTTCGCGAAAGCGTAATGGTTTCATTACAACGTTTCTTCAATTTTATTTTTTGAGTACGTCTTGGGGCGTGTCCAAATAAATCCAAAAATGAGAATACTATTCATACTTATAAGTGTTATTGTTTGAATGGCACGCAGGCTCGTAAGTAACGTATCTGAATATTGCCCCCCCATTTGACCTGTCATAAATGGTGCTAAGGGAATAAATGATATTCCAAAAATTAAATATCCCGTAAATACAAAAAGTTCTAATTCTCTTTTTAAAATAAGAGGAGCGTCGCTTTTGAGCCGGTCGATGGCGTAATACATCAACAGTACAACAAGTAAGAGCATTGCTATATTATAGATAGTGCTCATATATTGCGTAATTACTGGAACTGTAAAGGCGCGTATTATAATGATTAGAAGCATTATGATGGAGAGCCATTTTACGATCCTTCTGCGTTTATCATTTGTTATGTGGTCATACACCATTTTATAAAACAACATATAAAATAAAAACGCATACAGATTGTATACCCAGTGATTGTTATGGTAATAATGGCTATAGATTCGAGCTATAGCTTCTGTAATCACAGCAATCCAGAGGATTACTAAAACTGTTTTTATAGGAAGATGTTTGTACTTGAAATAGCAAAACGTACCGACAAGGGCTGCTAAAATTTCAGAAATGTACATTAGTGTACTCACGTTATCTGCAAGTTATAGTTGGCTGTAAGGTACATATTTTAAAAATATTAGGTATTTAATTGCGGTATCATCCTTATTAAATCGCTCCAGATAACTAAGCATAGGAAAGTGATGGTTTTGTCCAAATAAAACCGAAAATAAAAACTGCATTTGCGATTAGTAAAACGTAACCTAAAATTGTATTCACACCATAATAGACCTCATTAGACCATATATGTAAATCCATATTCCGTATTAAGGAAATTGGGATTAAGGCAAGCTCTATAATGAGATAACTACCAAAAATAAAAAGGGGTAAAGACTGTTTTGGACTGAAAATATACTGACTTTTTAGCGCTTCAATCGCAGCATACATAAGCTGGATCACAAGGATAATCGTATCTAAAATGCTTGCATATGTAAGTGCTTTATATATAGGATTTACTAATAATGTATTTATTACAAAAGCCAGTAAAACTAGAGCAGAAAGTGATTTGATAATCTTTTTTCTCTTTTCATCTAACACGAAATTATATATCATCAGATAAAATAAGAGGTAGAATATCAAATCATAGAGATTGAAGATCCAGCTATTATTAGGGTAGACGTAAACATAGTAAAGAACTCCTGAGCTCTCTGCGATTACAGCCATCCAGAGAATGGGCATAATTAACCACACTGCAGTGTTTTTATATTTATTAAAAAAGATGCTTGCACATAGAGCTGCGAGGACTTCAGAAATAAAGAATGGCGAGTAAAAGTGACTAAGTAAATCTTCCATAAAACTTTAAATCACTTTGTAGCTTTTGAGTTTAAGTTGCTTTAGGCTTACTATCAAACCTATAATATAATGCGATGGCACAAAAAAGCGTTGCTACCAGAAATAGCAAAAACAATATGGTCACACAGACCAGCCATATGACTAGTATCTCTTCTTGGACCATATCAAACCAAATGATAAAACGGCATACATAAGTATGACCACCGTTGTCATCACTATCATAATGTTAGAAAATAACGGCTCAGTACCGTAGTATAAAATCTTTGCCGTCTGTATTACAGGAAAACTCGTACTTAATATCAAGTAGGATATGGCAATCCAGATAACGGGATCTTTATCTAAGCGGTAAAATTGCGTTCTACTGAATAAATCTGCAGCATAGATTGCAATGGTTGTGATAAGTAATACATTTTGAGAAAACTTACTCACAGTATACAACGCACCAAAGCCAGCACTAATAGATTGACCTATATAGAGCAGTATTACGATTGCGATACCTAGGGATATTATATTACGTTTACTTCTAGATAGAATCTCACTGCGAAACATAAACATAAATAATACGGACCCCAGTACACTGAATAGATTCCAGCGTACAAATTGCCAGAAATCGGGTATCGTTAGTATTTTGTTCAAGTTCTCCATAGCAATCATAACCCACAAATAGGGTAGTAAATATTTAAATGCTGTATTCTTATATTTCCCATAAAAAATCGTTGCTATTACTGTAGCAATGAGCTCAGCTAGGAGAGCAATCTCGATCATGAGTATTTCTGTAAACTTTGATTTTTATAAGGCTCTACCTTATCTCCCCAATAAAAACCGAATGCTATGGTGAGATATGATAAAATAGCGACAGCAAACTGAATATAATTTAGATTTCTATGCACCTCATTTGCATTACTGATAAATTCTCTTGCCAATAAAATAACAGGAAATGCTATAAAGAATATTAAGAACCCAAGAGCAACCCATAAAAATAGATTTCTGGACATTTTTAAGACCCTATCCGATTTTAGTAGATCGATAAAATAAACCAATAAGGAGATGAGTACAGCAATTGTCAAGAGTGTAAAATTTATTGTTGAAAATTCTTTGAAGGGGTTAAAAAAGTAAAGGCTTATTGTATAACCAACAATGCTAAGTGCAAAAAGTATATAGACAAATCTTTTCCTCGATCGTTGTGTAATTTGAGTTCCAATGAGAAATATGAGACCTGCTGTAACTATTATTTCATATAAATTATAAAGAAAATAGCCTGTTCCGGTTCTGGCAAAGACATACTGACCTAACATTTCATTAATGGGAATATACCATAAAATAAACAGCAGCAATTTTAGCTTAGAATTACGATACTTGTAATAAAAGATAGTAGCAAAAATTGCTGCTGTAAATTCAGATATAATACCTGCTATTTTAAATTCTTCGTACATTAAAATTTCTATAGATTTTTATTGAAAATCGTCTGGATCTGTCTCTGGCGGAGGATTCCAAGGAAAGCGATTACCTGCTAAGCTTTGTATTCCACCCTGAATAGGCATTGTCAAGTCTGCTCTATTTGAGTTAGAAACAGGAACTTTTACTAATTTTCCTACAGGAACAGCAGTGCTTTTACCGTCTTCCGTTTTTATAGCAAAAGCAACATCATCATTTATACTTGAGCCTCCATTTTTCATTAATGGATTTAAAAATACCGTAGCGCGACCATCATTTTTTCCTTTTGCGTATTGAGAAAAGTAAATACGTAATCCAGAAATATCAGTCTTTGCGTCTCCAGCTTCTTGTTCAATAAATGCTAGATATTGTTTTAAGGTATCGTAATCAATAGATAGTGATCTCGTTGCCTGCACATAGCGTTCATCATCTTCTGGGATAGGATTACCTTGCTCGTCTACGTTAATAGTTCTTTCTACTAAGGCTGCACGATCAGTTCCATATCTGTGATACATGTCTTCTGCATCTTGTATGGGGATTATAATGCTAGGCGCCTCTACAATAGGCTCTTCCCCATCATCTGTGGGTGGCGATGTAGTGGGCTTGTCTCCGCAGCTCACCATTAAAAGTCCACCCAAAATGAGTAAGGACCAAAGTTTTAAATTTTTCATTTTAAAAAAGGGTTTTGGTTAGTATTCAAGCCACATAAAGATATATGTAAACTCGTAACTGCAAGTATACCAAACATATCCTTAATCGGGTAGGGGTAAATGTCCCCTTTTGAGATCGCAAGCTTCACTAAAAAAGTGTCTTACTATATTATTGGCAGTTTGATCAATTTTATATTGAGGTGGAGACACCCTTATTTTGCTATAGTTTCACCCAGTCTCTTTCTAGAAATAAAAAAATCCAATATACCTAAGTACATTGGATTTTATGAGGTACGTACGCTTTCGCGAAAGCGTACTAAAAAAAATATTTTCTAAAACTCTGCGTGACCTGGAAAACGTGGGTAAGGTATCACGTCGCGTATGTTTGTCATACCTGTTACAAAGAGTACAAGGCGCTCAAAACCAAG
>CAWUIT010000167.1:0-6190 GCA_963922345.1 uncultured Dokdonia sp.
TATAGCGCCTCGAGCGGGTAAAGAACTTTTTATAAAACTAGTAAAGAAATAAAGATGTGCTTCCGCTTTCGCGAAAGCGGAGATAAGATCAAACCCCTTAACTCCATTTAAAATGATAGTAAAACTAGCTGAAGGCACCATAAAAACCAAGTATGGAACGTATAAAGAAATTCTTTTTTACGATGGTATTAAAGAATCGCACGCACTAGTAATGGGGGATATCTCTGGGGAAGAAGAGGTGCTGTGTAGGGTACATTCCTCTTGTATTTTTGCCCATCATTTTAATAGTATCGAGTGTGACTGTCGGGAGCAAATGGAGATCTCACAGCAACTTATTGAGCGTGCAGGAAAAGGGATTGTAATCTGGCTTGACCACGAAGGAAAGGGAAATGGTCATTACGCCTTACTCAATACTTTACCGCTTAAAAAGAAAGGAATAGCGCAAGGAGATGCTTATGAGAGCGTAGGTTTTTCTAGAGATAATCGAGATTTTACTGCCGCCGCAAAAATCCTTAAACATCTCAACGTCAAAAGTGTGAAAATGATTACAAGCAACATAAATAAAACACGCACACTTGAAGAATTAGATATCGTGGTAAGTGGTACCTGTCCCACGCAATTATGATGATTAGTTAAATAGACGCTCTAGTTCTTGTTCAAATTGAATGCTTGATGGCTTGCTGGCATAAGCGTTGTGGATCAATCCGTCGGGATCAATAATAATAAAACGCGGGATGGAAGAAATCCCATACGCTTGTATAAACTCAGACTGGAAAGAATTATCTGCAAACAGTTGAATACCTCCTAGTGCTTTATTTGAGACAAAGGTGCGCCATTTATCATATGCCTCTTTCTTGTCTACAGAGATGCTTACAAACTTGATATTCTTACCATTGTACTTCTCTTCAAGTTTTTTTAATGCAGGGATTTGCTGGATACAGGGTGCACACCAGGTTGCCCAGATGTCTATGATAACAAAGAAACCCTTTAAATCTTCCAGTGATACTGTGCCTCCTTTGTAATTTTCAAAATTAAATGGAGGTGAGGGTTTGCCAGGTCTTATTCTTTCAATAGTGAGCATACGCTCTCTAGCGGCGTTTACAAATGCAGGTGAGGTTGTATTTGCCTCAATAAGTTCAAAATAATCACGAGCTTTCTCAGGTTCTTTTGAGATGCTGTAGTAAAAGCTATATAGCAGATCGACTTTTATTGACTTAGAATAAACGCCATCATAAATATGCATCATTTCTGCTAGTGAAGTAGCATTTTTAATGTCTTTTTTCCACTTGGAGGAGGCTAGATATCGATAGAAGGGAACACTATTATATAAGCGCTCATTATCATAATTGATCTTATCTAGTACATCTATATAGTTTTGTGGGAGTGTCGCTTGTTTACCAAAATAAAAATCAAGCATCTGTGGATAACTTGAAATTGCAAAAAGGCGCTCGTATTCTAGTGCCTGCTTCTCCGCTATTTTAAAAGTAAGAAGCGTATTACTGTTTTCCAGTAATGCTAATTGCTTTGCTTGTAAGGCATCAAAGCGTTTTAAGAAATCTTCAAGCGTGCCTCTGTAAAAAACTTCCAGATCTTCACGTGCTTTTTTATCAAGTCTATTTTTTGCAGCTAGGTAATTATTACGCCAGGCACCTTCTCCTAAGAATAGAATAGATTCTTTGTACTCATTACCGTCAATTCTTATCTCGAGATCATCACCTGGTTTTAGATACACATCTGTTACCTCATTGCCGTGTCTTAAAAAGTAATATCCTTCTTTGAGGGTTGTTCTCAAAGCAAATTTCCCATTCCTAAGGTTACTTTCAGCAATGGGGCGGTCATCGAGCGCATTTATACTTAGTGTTTGCGCAACTGGGTTTTTAATCGTGCCTCTCAACTTTACAGACTGTCCAAACGATAAGGAAGTAAAGATGAGACAAAATATATAGAAGAAATAATGATTCATAGTATAAATATGCTTTCGCGAAAGCGTAGCGCTAAAATAACACAGGCACCACATAATAGGCAAGGGCAAATAAGAGCGCTACAGAAATAAGGTTAAGAAAAATGCCAATACGAGCCATTTGATCTACCCGCACGTGACCGCTTGCAAAGACAATAGCATTAGGAGGTGTCGCCATGGGAAGCATAAATGCACAACTGGATGCTAGTGTGACAGGAATTACCATCTGGAGCATAGGAACATCCATCCCGATGGCGATCCCTACGACTAGGGGTACAAGGATTGTCACGAGTGCTACATTGCTCATTAACTCTGTCATAAAAAGCATTAGAAAAATGAGTACAGCTGTGACTATCCACACACTCCACGATGCTTGCTGTGAGATGTAATTGCCTATAAGATCAATAAATCCAGAATCTGCCAGACCTGAGGCAAGTGCTAGCCCTCCTCCAAAAAGAATCAATATCCCCCAGGGTAGTCGTGAAGTATCTTCCCAAGTGAGTGGAAAGCGACCCTCTTTTAGATTTATAGGTACGATAAACATACACAGCGCTGCAATGACAGATATGGTGGTGTCTGTAAGTGTAATTTCTGGTAAAAGCGTGTTGAGGTACGAGCGTAACATCCAGGAGATTGCTGTAAGTAAAAAGATGAATAATACCACCTTTTCACCTTTAGAAATTGGACCTAGTTTATGTAACTCGTCTTGAATAATAGTGGCAGATTTGCCTATGGTACCTAAGCCATTGCGATAAAAGACACGTGTTATGAGAAGATACGTGATACTCATTAATACTATTGAAAAGGGAACCCCCATTTTCATCCATTGAAAAAAGCCGATGTCTACATTGTAACTCTCATTGAGGAAGGCAAGCATCACAGAGTTAGGCGGCGTGCCAATAAGCGTGGCCATCCCACCTATATTTGCCCCAAAGGCGATACCTAGCATAATGCTCAATGCAAAGTTGCGATCTTTCTTAGTAAACCCATCCTCGTCATGAATAAGCAATTGGATTACAGAAACGGCTATAGGTAGCATCACCACGGTACTTGCAGTATTTGAAATCCACATACTCATAAGGCCCGTAGCGATCATAAAGCCTAATATGATACCATTTGCTTTAGTGCCTGTTATTTTTAAAATAGATAGAGCAATGCGTTTATGCAGTTGTACTTTTTCTAAAGCTAGTGCAATTACAAACCCTCCAAAAAATAGATAGACAATAGGATTTGCATAGTTACTAGCTACACTTTTTATATCGCCTATCCCTAGTAGTGGGAAGAGTGCCAGAGGAATGAGCGCTGTGACAGAGATAGAGACTGCTTCGGTGATCCACCAGACAATCATCCAGATGGCAATAGCTAGCACTTTATCTATCGCAGGACTAATGAGATCAATGGGTAAAACTAAAACTAGTATGCATAGTAAAGGTCCTACAATAAAACCTATCTTTCGCGAAAGCGTAAATTCCTTCATAGGCCTAAAAATAGGTAAAAAAGAAAACTAGATGTCTTTTAAAAATAAGGCTAGTCTTATTTTCCAATAGGGGATATCCTCATTAAAATAGGCATAGTATGATTTGAGCTTTTCTGGATCTTCTACTTTTGAACTAGCAGCATTAATCTGCGCTACCTCTACAGGCTGGATAAATTGATCAAAATCGACTGCCATACCTTCCTCGTACAGCTTGATCAAATGGTTGTAAATAGAGCTTACCGTAAGCTTACGCATCTCTGCAATTTCCTCTAGTGCGTATCCTTGCTCAATGAGGGTTTTAGTCTCTTGATAGGTTTTATTACCACTTTTAGGAGTGGGTTTATGCACGTGTTCTTTAATGAGTTTTAAAAAATCTGCGCCATATCTTTCCATCTTTGCCTGTCCCACACCTTGAATACCGAGAAACTCTTGTGGACTCTGCGGCTCTTGATCTTCCATATCTTTAAGAGAGGCGTCAGAAAAGATAATGTAGGCGGGTACGTTTGCATCACGAGCGAGATCTGCCCGGAGCTCTCTTAGTTTTTCAAAGAGCGTACCTTTTGGTTTTTTAGGTTTCCGCTCTTTTACTAGAGGCTCCACTTGAGGTTGTACAGTATGAGCCAGCTGGATGGGTGTTCCTTCAAATAAAACGGATTTTGATAATGGAGTAAGGAGGAGTCTACCGCTTTCGCGAAAGCGTATTTCTAACAATCCTTGATTAATCATCTGGATCACGTATTGCTGTAAATCTCGCCAGGATACGTCCTTAAGAGCACCATAGGTTTTAATATGCTGATACCCTCTGTCAAAAACTTGTGCGTTTTGAGAGCCTCGCAATACATCGATCACGGTACCCATTGCTTCTTGCTCGTTCATTCTAGCGACGCCAGAGAGAACCTTTTGCGCGAGTACGGTACCATCAAAATACTCAGGCGTATTTTTACAGATGTCGCAATTACCACAGTCTTCTGTGAGAAACTCCCCAAAGTAATTGATAAGCACCTTGCGACGGCAGCTTAACGCCTCTGCATATTGTTGCATACGTTCTAGCTTTGCCAGTTGGTAGGCAGCGTTGCTGGCGTTATCTATAAATTTACGTAGCTGGATGGTATCTGCGTAGCTATAAAAAAGGAGCGTGTGTGCAGGAAGACCATCGCGCCCTGCACGGCCTATCTCTTGATAATAGCCCTCCAGATTTTTAGGCATATTATAGTGGATCACCCAGCGCACATTACTTTTATCAATACCCATCCCGAAAGCGATTGTGGCGCATATGATGGGAGTTGTGTCATTGATAAAATCTTCTTGTACTTGGGAACGCTCTTCTGAAGTCATCCCCGCGTGGTAGGCTGCTGCAGTGTATCCCTTATTTTTAAGCTTGCTGGTAAGTGTCTCCGTACTTTTTCTGCTCAGGCAATAGATAATGCCGCTCTCAAAGGGGTGCTTATCTAGAAAAGCGAGTATCTGATCGTTACGTTTTTGGCCGGGGCGTACTTCAAGGTATAAGTTAGGACGATCAAAGGAG
This sequence comes from uncultured Dokdonia sp., assembly GCA_963922345.1. Classification (GTDB taxonomy): domain Bacteria; phylum Bacteroidota; class Bacteroidia; order Flavobacteriales; family Flavobacteriaceae; genus Dokdonia. The sequence continues at coordinate 4,963 of CAWUIT010000167.1, forward strand.
GATACATACTTTTTAGCTTCTGTGATCCCCAGTTGCGCAGCAATGTCATCTTGTGTAGAACGGTCTGCCGTGGCGGTGAGTGCGATAAGGGGTGCCTCGGGATATCTCTTTTTAAGATAGCCTAGTTGGGTATATGCAGGTCTAAAATCGTGCCCCCAAGAGGAGATACAATGCGCCTCATCTACGGCGATGAGGCTTATGGTGGTATTTGATAAAACCGGGTCTAGTAACGCAAGACTCTCTGGAGCGACATAGATGAGGTCGAGCACCTGGTCTTGCAAGTTTTGTAATACCTGTTGCGTCTCTTCTGGAGGCTGGGTGCTGTTATAGTAGGCCGCTTTAATACCATTTGCCCGTAGTGCATCTACCTGATCCTTCATCAAAGCGATAAGGGGCGAGATCACAAGTGCAGTTCCTGGTAAAGCAAGAGCAGGAAGCTGGAAACACATGGACTTACCGCCACCCGTAGGCATAATCACTAGGGCATCTTCTCCCGCGCATACTGCGGTGACGATCTCTTCCTGATTAGGTCTAAAGGTATCATAACCAAAATGCGTCTTTAATAATGTATGTAATTCTTGCACTGCAACCATAGCGCGAAGGTATCAATACCAAACAAAAAAAGGCGCTCCCCCGAGCGCCTTTTAAAAGCTGATAAGTGGTTAATTATTCTTACTCAGCATAAGTAATTCATTGCAAACAATTTCTGTCATATATCTCTTAATGCCATCCTTGTCTTCCCAAGAACGATTGGTCAATTTTCCTTCGATGGCGATTTCTTGTCCTTTCTGTACGTAGCTTTCTACTACTTTAACAAGACCACCTCGTACCACGATATTGTGCCAGTAAGCGCGCTCTATTTTCTGACCATTTTTGTCTTTGTACGAGTCATCTGTGGCCATCGAGAATTTGGCAATTTTGTTACCATCTGGGAAGGTGGTGATTTCTGGTTCTTGACCTAATCTTCCAATCAATTGTACTTTGTTACGTAATGCGTTCATAATAGTTTGTTTCTTGAGCAGGATATGCCTGCCAAATTAATTTAAATACGTTCCCGAGCCGATCCCGAGAAAATTGTTTTGTCCTTTTTAATAGGTGGTACACTGTCGTGAAATAGCTACTTACTAAGAACACTGCAAATATGCGATGACTCCCAAATGCTAGCCGACTTTTAAATGTTTACTTACGTTTATAGTCGTTTGTAAATGGTTGTAAACGTTTGTAAATG
>CAWUIT010000168.1:0-6145 GCA_963922345.1 uncultured Dokdonia sp.
GGTGCTGTAGAATATTGGGCAGCAGTTGTAAAACCAGGACGCATCATGTTTGAATTAGGAGGAGTTTCAGAACCAGTTGCAAAAGAGGCTTTGCGTCTTGCGGCTCAGAAACTACCTGTGAGAACAAAATATGTTGTGGCTAGAGATTTTTCAGCTGAATAAATTTGAGTACTATGAAACAATCAGAGGTAAAAGGATTATCTGTAGCAGAATTGCAAGAAGAGCTTAGCAAGGCTAAAAGATCGTATATGGATCTTAAAATGGCTCACGCTATTTCTCCACTTGACAATCCTATTCAATTGCGTTCAATGAGACGTACCGTCGCAAGGATTGCAACTGAGTTAACTAAAAGAGAACAATAACAACGCTGCTTAAGATGGAAAAAAGAAATTTAAGAAAAGAGCGTATTGGTGTTGTAACCAGTAACAAGATGCAAAAATCAATAGTTGTTGCAGAGGTTAAGAAGGTAAAGCACCCTATGTATGGAAAATTCGTTTTGAAGACGAAAAAATACGTAGCACACGACGAAACAAATGACTGCAACGAAGGAGATACAGTAAGGATAATGGAAACACGTCCTATGAGTAAATCTAAGACGTGGAGACTAGTAGAAATCATTGAAAGAGCTAAGTAATGTTACAGCAAGAATCAAGATTAAGAGTAGCAGATAATACCGGGGCAAAAGAAGTTTTGACTATACGTGTATTAGGAGGTACTAAGAGAAGATACGCTTCTGTAGGAGACAAAATTGTTGTATCTGTTAAAGATGCAACACCGACAGGTCAAGTTAAAAAAGGGGCCGTTTCTACAGCCGTAGTTGTGCGTACTAAGAAAGAAGTACGTCGTCCAGATGGATCATACATCCGTTTTGATGATAATGCTTGTGTTCTTTTAAATGCTCAAGGTGAGATGCGTGGTACACGTGTTTTTGGACCTGTAGCAAGAGAGCTTCGTGACAAACAGTTTATGAAGATTGTATCATTAGCACCAGAGGTGCTTTAATACAGAGAAGAAGATGACAAAGCTTAAAATAAAAACGGGAGATACTGTTAAGGTTATTGCTGGAGACCACAAAGGATCAGAAGGTAAAGTCGTAAAAGTATTTATCGAGAAAAACAAGGCTATCGTTGAGGGAGTAAATATGGTGAAGAAGCACGAAAAGCCAAGCGCCGCAAATCCTCAAGGTGGTATTAAAGAAAAAGAAGCGCCACTTCAAATTTCAAATCTTTCCCTTATGGATAAGGATGGTAAAACTACACGTGTAGGTTACCGTATGGAAGATGGAAAGAAGGTACGCTTTGCAAAGTCTAACAACGAAATATTATAGTGATGGGATACGTACCAAGACTAAAACAAGAGTTTAATGACCGCGTGACGCCAGCCCTTCAAGAAGAGTTTGGATATAAGAACGTTATGCAGGTACCTCGTCTTAATAAGATTGTAGTATCTCGTGGTGTTGGAGCTGCGGTTGCAGATAAGAAGTTAGTTGAAAATGCTGTAGAAGAGCTTACGCTTATTACAGGACAAAGAGCTATCTCGACAATGTCTAAAAAAGATGTTGCGACATTTAAATTACGTAAAGGAATGCCTATTGGTGCAAAAGTAACTTTACGTGGAGAGCGTATGTATGAGTTTTTAGATAGACTTGTAACATCTGCATTACCACGTGTACGTGACTTTAACGGTATCAATGCAACAGGATTTGATGGACGTGGTAACTACAGTATGGGTATCACTGAGCAAATTATATTTCCAGAAATCAACATTGACAGAATTAAGAAAATTGATGGTATGAACATCACTTTCCAAACATCTGCTCAAACTGATAAGGAAGCAAAATCGTTGCTAAAAGAATTAGGTTTACCTTTTAAAAAGAACTAAGATATGGCTAAAGAATCAATGAAAGCCCGTGAGGTAAAGCGTGCTAAAACAGTTGCAAAATATGCTGAAAAACGTAAAGCTTTAAAAGAAGCTGGAGATTACGAAGGTCTACAAAAGTTACCTAAGAACGCTTCACCTGTACGTCAGCATAATCGTTGTAAACTTACTGGTCGTCCTAAAGGATATATGCGTCAGTTTGGAATATCACGTGTGATGTTCCGTCAGATGGCAAACCAAGGTTTAATACCAGGTGTCAAAAAGGCAAGCTGGTAGATTAAAGAGTATAAATTGGTAGAAGGTTCTTTTTATGCTTTCGCGAAAGCGAGACTGGAGAAAACCACTACCGTAACTATAATTAAATGAATACAGATACTATTGCAGATTTCCTGACACGAGTGCGTAACGCATCGGCAGCAAATCACAGAGTGGTCGAGATTCCAGCATCAAACCTTAAGAAGGCGATGACTAAAATCTTATTTGACCAAGGTTACATCCTTAGCTACAAATTTGTAGAAGGTAAGGCGCAAGATACTATCAAGATTGCCTTGAAGTATGATCGCATTACTAAAGAAGCAGTAATTAAGGATATCCAAAGAATTAGTAAGCCTGGTTTACGTAAATATGCATCATCAACAGAGATACCTCGTATCCTCAATGGATTGGGTATTGCTATAGTCTCTACTTCTAAAGGAGTAATGACTGGTAAGCAAGCGCAACAGCATAATGTTGGTGGAGAGGTACTTTGTTACGTTTACTAAAAATTAAAAGACACAGATATGTCAAGAATAGGTAAAAGTCCAATAACAGTACCAGAAGGAGTAACGGTAAACGTCGAGAATGGTGTTGTTACAGTTAAAGGAAAATTAGGTGAACTTACGCAAGAGTATTCTGGAATTGATATTAAAATCGAAGACGGAGTTATAACACTTGAGCGTGAGTCTGATAAGAAAGACGTTAGAGCAAAGCACGGTCTTTATAGATCTTTGATATCAAATATGATAGAAGGAGTATCTAAGGGGTTTGAGAAGCAATTAGAACTTGTTGGTGTAGGTTATAGAGCAAGCAATCAAGGTCAAAAATTAGATCTTGCTGTTGGTTTCTCTCACAACATAGTTTTAGATGTCGCTCCAGAAGTTAAAGTAGAAACTATATCTGAGAAGGGTAAGAACCCGATAGTAAAATTAACTTCGCATGATAAGCAACTTGTAGGTGCTGTAGCTGCAAAAATTCGTGGCTTCCGTAAACCTGAGCCTTATAAAGGAAAAGGAATCAAGTTTGTTGGTGAAATTTTAAGAAGAAAAGCAGGTAAGTCTGCATAATATATAGAGCAATGGCATTATCAAAAAGTGAAAAAAGAAATAGAATTCATCTTAGAATTCGTAAGAATATTTCTGGATCTGCGGAGAGACCAAGACTCTGTGTATTTAGAAGTAATAAAGAAATTTATGCACAGTTAGTAGATGACCTCAATGGTACAACCATTACAGCTGCGTCATCTAGAGATAAAGGTATAGCTGCCGATGTAAGTAAGACTGAAGCTGCAAAATTAGTTGGAAAGGCTATTGCAGAGAAAGCGACAAAGGCTGGTATTGAAGCTGTAGTATTTGATAGAGGAGGTTACCTTTACCACGGAAGAATTAAACAACTAGCAGAGGGCGCAAGAGAAGGCGGTCTTAAATTCTAATAAAGTTATGTATCAAGATTATAAAAACGTAGAGTTAGTAAAGCCAAGTGGCTTAGACTTAAAAGATCGCCTAGTAGGTGTTCAGCGTGTTACTAAGGTAACTAAAGGAGGTAGAGCTTTTGGATTTTCTGCTATAGTTGTTGTAGGTGATGAAAATGGAGTAGTAGGTCACGGATTAGGAAAATCTAAAGAAGTTGCTTCTGCGATTGCAAAAGCAATGGAAGATGCTAAGAAGAACTTAGTACGTATACCTCTTAATAAAGCAACAATACCTCACGAGCAGAAAGGTAAGTTTGGTGGAGCGCGAGTTCTATTATTACCAGCCGCAGCGGGTACTGGAGTTATAGCAGGTGGTGCTATACGTGCTGTACTTGAATCTGTAGGTATACACGATGTATTATCTAAGAATCAAGGTTCATCTAATCCACACAATGTTGTAAAAGCTACTTTTGATGCTTTGCTACAATTGAGAAGTGCTGAGACAGTTGCAAAGCAGCGTGGAATCACATTAGATAAAGTATTTAAAGGTTAAATCAAGAAACAATGGCAAAGATTAAAGTAACAAAGGTTAAGAGTGCTATAAATCGTACTCAGAACCAAAAGAGAATCTTAGAGTCTCTTGGATTGAGAAAGATAGGCCAGGTAAAGGTGCATGAAAATACACCGAACATTCTTGGTATGGTAAATAAAGTAAGTCACTTGGTTTCTGTAGAGGAAGCTTAAAAAAATATAACAGATGGAGTTACATAACTTAAAGCCCGCAAAAGGCGCTGTTAAATATAATGATGGTCGCAAGGGTCGTGGTCAAGCTACTGGAAATGGTGGTACTGCAGGTCGTGGTCATAAAGGTCAAAAATCAAGATCTGGTTACAGCAAGAAGATAGGTTTTGAAGGTGGGCAAATGCCACTTCAACGCCGTGTTCCTAAGTTTGGTTTTACAAACATAAATAGAAAAGAGTATGCAGGTGTTAATCTTGACACCTTGCAAGAGTATGTTGAAGCTGGACGTTTAGAGAACGAAGTATCTGTTGATTCTTTGATTGATGCAGGTCTTGTAGGAAAAAATGACCTTGTGAAGATCTTAGGTAGAGGAGAACTTAAAGCTAAGATTAAAGTAACTGCACATAAATTTACTGCAACTGCAAAGGCTGCTGTTGAGGCTGCTGGTGGTGAAGCTGTAACTTTATAATCGATATAGGAGGATGAAATTTATAGATACAATAAAGAATATCTGGAAGATTGATGAGTTGAAGAATAGAATAATTCTTACACTCACACTTCTCCTCGTTTATCGTTTTGGAGCACAAGTTGTTCTTCCAGGTATTGACGCTGCGCAACTAGGTGGACTTCAGAGTAATACTGATCAAGGTTTACTAGGTCTTTTAGCAGCATTCACAGGAGGAGCTTTTTCTAATGCATCAGTTTTTGCCTTAGGGATTATGCCTTACATCTCTGCATCTATTGTAGTACAGTTAATGGGTATTGCTATTCCGTATTTGCAAAAATTACAAAAGGAAGGAGAAAGTGGTCGTCGTAAGATTAATCAAATCACGAGATGGCTCACTATCGCAATATGCTTATTACAAGCTCCTGGGTATCTAGCTGCTTTACCAGCACTAGGCGTTCCAACTTCTGCTTTTGTGATGGGTCTTACGCCTACATTCTATATTTCTTCAGTATTAATTCTAGTCACAGGTTGTATTTTTGCAATGTGGTTAGGAGAAAAGATTACTGATAAAGGGATAGGTAATGGTATTTCCTTGTTGATCATGGTTGGAATCATTGCAACGATGCCGATTTCATTCGTACAAGAATGGGTTGCACGTGTTACTGAATCTAATGGTGGTTTGATTATGATTTTAATTGAACTAGTAATATGGTTCGTTATAATCCTTCTCTGTATCTTACTGGTTATGGCTGTTCGTCAGGTGCCGGTATCTTATGCAAGAAGAACTGCGAGTGGTGCTTATGAGAAGAATGTATTCGGAAGTAGACAATTTTTACCTTTAAAATTAAATGCTTCTGGAGTAATGCCAATCATTTTTGCGCAAGCTATTATGTTTGTGCCTGGATTAATTGGACAAGCTAGTTTTTTATCTGATACAGCAGCTGGAACTTGGTTACAGTCTAATTTTGGAAACAATATTTTTGGTTTTTGGTACAATCTAGTATTTGCATTGCTAATTATTATCTTTACATATTTTTACACGGCGATTACTGTCCCTACTAATAAAATGGCAGACGATCTTAAGCGCAGTGGTGGTTTCATAGCAGGTATTCGACCAGGCTCTGAAACAGCAGAATATTTAGATAGAATAATGTCACAGATTACCTTACCGGGTTCAATTTTCTTAGCGCTTATAGCAATTTTTCCTGCTGTGGCAGTTAATGTATTAGGTATGCAACAAGGTTGGGCATTATTTTATGGAGGAACTTCCTTGCTTATTATGGTAGGTGTTGCTATAGACACAATGCAACAAGTAAATTCATACCTTCTTAACAAGCATTATGATGGTCTTATGAAATCTGGTAAAAACCGTAAAGCAGTAGCATAATGGCAAAACAAGCAGCAATAGAACA
>CAWUIT010000169.1:0-6137 GCA_963922345.1 uncultured Dokdonia sp.
TAGATCAGAACTTTATTGCGGCTATTCTTACCGTAATTGGGTACTCTCTCAATGATACCGTGGTAGTTTTTGACCGTATACGTGAGTATATCAAAGAGCACGGTTCTACTAGAGGGTTTGGAAAATTAATTAACCAAGCACTTAACAGTACACTAAGCCGTACACTTAATACCTCTGTAACTACATTAATCGTACTTCTAGCGATCTTCTTCTTAGGAGCTCCATCTATTAGAGGATTAATGTTTGCACTTATTGTAGGTGTCATTGTAGGTACATACTCATCACTCTTTATTGCAACGCCGGTTATGTTTGATACCGTGCAGAAAAAAGGTTTAAAAGAACCTAAAAAAGAAGACGACGAGTTAGAAGCATAAGATTTTATATACCTCAGGATCAAAAAAAATCCGCTACGTAGTTGTAGCGGATTTTTTTTGCTTTCGCGAAAGCGAATACCTATATATCATTTACTATAGTGAAACTATAAAATCCATTATCTGAAAAGATAAAAGCAACTAGTAGGCCTCTAGGCTATGGGATATTTAAATATTTGTGCGTTTGTAGACTTACCTTCCATTTCGGATTTTTCATCACATAGTCTACAATGAGAGGCACTATTTTCTCTCGTACAGACCATTCCGGTTGTAAATATAAAATACAGTCTTCACCTACTAACGCGGCGTGCTTTTCTGCAAAAGCAAAATCTGATTTATTATAAACGATAACTTTTAACTCATTAGCTACGTCCAGAACAGAAGCTTTGGGCAACATTAGTTTTTTTGGTGATAGGCAGATCCAGTCCCAATCTCCAGAGAGCTCATAAGCTCCTGATGTCTCGATATGAGTGGTGAGTCCTAGCGATTTAAGTTTTTGCGTAAGCGGGCTCATATCCCACATAAGGGGTTCACCTCCTGTTACTACAATCGTATCAGAATATTGAGCAGCATTGCTCGCTATGGTATCTGCGCTTGTAGGAGGGTGTATGTTTGCATCCCAGCTTTCTTTCACATCACACCAGTGACATCCCACATCACAACCGCCTACTCTAATAAAATATGCGGCAGTCCCTTTGTGAAAACCTTCACCCTGGATAGTATAAAATTCTTCCATAAGTGGAAGCATTTCCCCGAGATCAACTTGTGCTTGTATTGCTTCAGAAGCTTGTTTTGTCATAGCTTGCAAAGATAAGAAGTAGATGTGATATGTTTGGGTTGAAGCACTTTATTATAAGGCAGCTCTAGACATTCTCTAGGATTTTGCTACAAAAGCTTAAAAGAAAACGACAGCACTTCTCTACATTTATTTCTTAACTAAAAAGAGAGCCGTTATTAGGGCTAGAAAAGCACCAAAAGCCAAGGCCATAAAACTGAGATGTAAGCTTGACATATCAGACAGAAAACCTACTAGTGCTGGACTAGCTAGAAAACCTACAAATCCAGCTCCTGCAACAAAGGATATTCCATCTGCACTTGCGATACCTTTTACTTTACCTGCTAGTCTTAATAATTCTGGTATAACAACAGAAAACCCAAGACCTATAATTGCAAAACCTATAATAGAACTCATACTAGTTGCCCAAAGTACAGCCACATATCCTAGTAATGACAGCAAACAACCCACAATAATAACTCTTACAGCTCCAAATTTTTTACTCACTCCATCGCCAAAAAAACGACCGATCGCCATAAAAAGTGAAAACATCAAGAAGCCCATACCAGCCATCTTTTCAGACCTTACCTGAACTATATCTTCTAGATATAATTTACTCCACTGTTCTATAGCGCCTTCACTTCCCATAATCACTAGACCAATAAGAGTCAATGCAAAAAGCGGCTTAAACAAGCTCAAATTCACACTACGTTGACTATCATCTATCGGAGTTTTTATAGCATAATAATTTCTTGCCAAAATAAGATTAGTACTTATAACTAGAATCGCAGCACCAGCAATGTGATATACTGGTATGTCTATTGAATCAATCACAAAGTAGCCTACAGCAGCGGCTATCGCGCCCCCTATCGAAAAGAAGCCGTGTGAAGAACTCATAATATGGATCTCATCTTCTGTCTCAATATCAGAAACTAGTGCGTTCATTGCAATATCTGTAAAACACGAGGCGATCCCTACCATAAAAAGTGCACTACAAAGCAATACATAGCTAGGCGCTATGAGAGGAAATACATACAAACTTGCAAATGTTACAATCCCAAACAGTGTGGCTTTTCCCACTCCTAAGTGTTTAATAACTTTAGATGCAAACGTAAGTGAAGTAAGCGTTCCAAGACCTAGACAAAATAGTGCAATCCCAATCTCGCCGTCATCGAGCTCTAGCTTCTCTTTGACCCTAGGGATATAAAGCACCCAAGTTCCTATCATAATGTTGAGAGAGGCAAATACCCACGCAGGAGCAAAATACCGCTTGCGCGAAAGAATGAGTAACAACGATTGCATCAAATAAATGTACTACAAAGGGCATTAATGTTAAGCAATCACTATTGATAATTACCGCAATCGATTTCGATATATCCTTTCAACATCGACGTTTTATGTCTATTTTTAAAGAGCCAACAATGAAGTATGAAAACACAAACGATTGTATACGAAAACAATCTAGCTTTCGCGAAAGCGCAAGACAAAAACGACCCGCTCTCAAAGTATAGATCTCAATTTCATCTACCTATAGATAAAGATGAAAATGAACTTATCTACCTATGCGGGAACAGTCTGGGTTGCCAGCCAAAAAGTGTTGCCCACTATCTGGAACAAGAACTCAATGACTGGGCAAATCTAGGTGTAGAAGGACATTTTGACGCAGTGAATCCCTGGATGCCATATCACGAAAAACTTGCAGAGCCAATGGCTGCTATTGTAGGAGCAAAGCCGAGCGAAGTAGTAATTATGAATACACTTACTACAAACCTCCATCTCATGATGGTTTCTTTTTACAACCCAACAAAACAACGCCATAAGATTATTATTGAAAGTGATGCTTTTCCCTCAGATAAATATGCTGTAGAGAGTCAAATAAGACAGCGAGGTTATGACCCATCAGACAGTTTAATTTTATGGCAACCTAGGGATGGCGAGGATTTGTGTCGTTATGAAGACCTGGAAGAACTGGTAAAACAACACGGCGACAGCATAGCATTACTACTTATAGGAAATACTAATTATTACTCTGGACAATTTTACCCTATAGAAAAAATTACAGCGCTTGGTCATAAAAACGGTAGTAAAGTAGGTTTTGACCTTGCACACGGGGTGGGCAATATTCTGCCAGAACTACACGCTAGCGGACCTGACTTTGCCGTGTGGTGTACTTATAAATATCTCAATAGTGGTCCTGGTAGTCTGGGAGGCTGTTTTGTACACGAGCGCCATCATAACGACAAGCAAATCCAGCGTTTTACTGGATGGTGGGGACAAAATAAGGATACGAGATTTAATATGCGTAAAGGCTTTGACCCTATCCCGACAGCAGAGGGATGGCAATTATCAAACCCACCTATACTAAGCATGGCCGCGGTGAAAGCAAGCCTTGATATTTTTGCCGAAGCCGGAATGCAAAACATACGTTCAAAATCAGAAAAAATTACTGGTTACCTAGAATATTTAATTGATGATCTTGATAACGATCTCATTTCTATAATTACACCACGCGAACCTTCCCAGAGAGGTTGCCAGTTAAGTATTCAAGTAAAAAATGCAGATAGAAGCCTCCACGATAAACTTACTAAAAAGGGTGTAATTTCAGACTGGCGAGAACCAGATGTGATACGTGTTGCTCCTGCTCCGCTTTACAATAGTTTTGAAGATGTTTTTGAAATGGTCACACGTTTAAAAACTGTGTTATAATGTATATTCCAGATATATATAAGCATCACGATCCTCAAGAAATAAGAGATTTTCTGGATGCTAATGCTTTTGGGATTTTAGTTACCCACAAGAATGGAAAAACATGTGCGACGCACATCCCGCTCTTATTAGGAAAAAATACTGAGGGAAAAGAGATCCTACACGGTCATATTTCTAAGGCAAATGAACAAGTAGCGCATCTCGAAAACAACACAGAGGTTTTATGCATTTTTAATGGTCCCCATTGTTACATTTCGGCCAGTTGGTACGATTTTGAAGAAGTTTCTACTTGGAATTACACAGCTGTTCAAATACGTGGCAAGCTCAGGTTACTAGATAAAGATGGATTATATGCTTCTGTAAAAACATTGATGGATAGGTATGAGGAACCCCAGGAGAATCCCATTAAGATGGAGTCCCTCTCAGAAAAAACAATGAAACAAATCAATGGGATTATAGGTTTTGAAATTGACATCACAAGTATTGAAGCTGTAAAAAAAATGTCTCAAAATCGAGATACTAAAAATCACGCTGCAATAGTAGACCGCTTGCGCGAAAATGGAAACAATCAAGAATCCCTCGTGGCAGATGAGATGGAATGTTTGAGAAATAAAACATCAAAAACATAAGGAATTACGCTCCAAGAAATATATAAATAGAGGATTAGATTTTTTCGCAAAAGCGTATGTGAAACGGTCAAGATGGAAGTTTAAAATTATAGTAAGACACTATCAAACTATTGAAAGCTCAATAATGAAAAACCAGAAAGAACATATACTCATCATAGGTGCTGGATTATGTGGATCATTACTTGCCCTGCGTATGGCACAACGAGGGTATAAGATTACACTTATGGAGAAGCGTCCAGATCTTAGAGCAGTACATCAAGACGCAGGAAGATCAATTAATCTTGCCATGTCAGATCGTGGGCTCAAAGGCATAAAGTTAGTAGGACTTGAAGAAGAAGTGCGTGCTTTATGTATCCCAATGAATGGACGTATGCTGCACGATAAGAAGGGACAAACGCTTTTTAGTCCGTATTCTGGTCGCAAAGATGAGTTTATCAATTCTATATCGAGAACAGATCTTAATATCATGCTGCTTAACGCTGCAGATGCCTATGATACACTTCAAGTACAGTTTAATCAAGCTTGTATCGATGTCGATTTAAAAAATGCTACTGCTACTTTTCAAGATTATCACAGCAAGAAAGAGCAAACCATCACGGCAGATATTATTTTAGGAGCAGATGGAGCAGGCTCTTCCGTACGCAAGAGCATGTATATGAGTAAGGATTTTTTATTCAGTTTTTCTCAAGAGTATCTTGGTCACGGTTATAAAGAATTAACCTTCCCCCCTGCACCAGATGGTGGCTATCGCACAGAGAAGAATGCACTTCACATCTGGCCGAGAGGACGTGATATGATTATTGCTTTACCCAATCTTGATGGGAGTTTTACTGTAACACTCTTTATTGATTATGAAGACGCACCAGATAGCTTTGCTTCATTAGACTCGCCAGAAGCAATTACAGAGTATTTTACGAGGCAGTTTTCAGATGCTGTGCCTATGATGCCCGAACTCGTTAAGGAATTTGAAGAAAACCCTGTAGGTCCTCTAGGGACGATAAGCTGCCATCCTTGGAGTGCTTTTGGTAAATCTTGTATTATGGGTGATGCGGCACACGCAATAGTGCCTTTTTACGGTCAAGGTATGAACGCAAGTTTTGAAGATGTAGTGGTGTTTGATCAAACTTTAGAGCGTTATGGAGATAAAGGATGGGACATCGTTTTCAAAGAGTTTGAAAAGGCTAGAAAACCAGATACTGATGCAATTGCAGAGCTGGCGGTAGATAATTTTCACGAGATGAAAGAGCACACAGCGCACCCTATGTTTCAAGAAAAACGTAAACTTGAGACGGCTTTTGAAAAGGAATTCCCAGAGGATTATTATTCAAAATACAGTCTAGTAACATTTAATGAAAATATTGGATATCGAGAGGCAATGATTCAAGGTCGAGCTCAAAACAAAGCGATACTCAATTTACTAGACGATGGATTATTACCAGATAACCTTTCGCTTAAAGCGAAATTATATAAGGTTAAAGAAGCCACAAAACAAATTCTAGAAGATGACAATGTATTGAGTCAGTAACCATTTTATGAAATAGTATTGATCATTACCACTTATAAAATATCATACGAATAACAACTAATTATTATGAGCGATAAAAATTTAGATTTACGACTTGAGGGCGATCCCTTTAATGAGAAAAAAGTTGCTCC
>CAWUIT010000170.1:0-6132 GCA_963922345.1 uncultured Dokdonia sp.
CACCTTTTTGAAGGTACTGCAGATAATTATCCTTTTGAAAATGAGTTGCGTAAGGAAGATTTTGAAGGCCACGGGCTTCAAGTTTTTGAAGGAGCGATGGTTTCAGTTTTGGGAACCTCGTTGCAAAATAGGGATATTCTTAAATTTTTTCACGACAGTACGTGGAATGTGATAGGTCTCGAGATGGAGGGCGCGCACTATCAAAAAGCGATTCAAGCAGCTGCAAAGCTACGTAAGAGCATTCAAGAAGATGTAAAAGTAAGATATGCTTACTATGCCAGTGATAATCCCTTAGAAACAGGAAGTACACTTGCTTCGGGTGGATTAGGGACAACCGGTGTGAAGCCTACATATCTTATTACAGAGAAAATACTGCATCAACTTTTTAATGTTTAATGAAGTTCAAATTATTAGCTGTATTTTGGACTTTTAAGTGAGTAATCACTAACGACCAAAACCATAAATGCGCATGAGCGATCATTACAAACAACCTGCAACAGAGCAGGAAATGGATCTTACTGATATCTTCAATGTAATAGGTAGGTTTTTTAAAAGCATAGTTTATTCTTTTTTCAAGGTAGTTGATTTTATATTTAAAATGTGGTGGGTAATTATACTACTCATCCTTGCCGGTGTCGCCTTAGGGTATTTTACAAAGGGTGCTGCATCTTATGAGGCAAACCTATTACTCAAAACTAATTTTAAGAGCCAGTCATACGTTTATACGGCTATAGAGCAGTTTAATAATAATCTTGCAGAGGGTGATGCAGCATTTATCGAATCCCTTTCTGAAAACCCTGAGACTTTTACGGTTAAAAGTGTGTCTATAGAGCCAGTGGTAGAAGTGCTTGATCTCATAGCTTACATAGGAGAAAATGATAGAGCTCTTGGGGAAATGACTCGAGAGTTTAAACTGGAAGATGATCGTGAGCTTTTTGCCACAGATCGATTCCTCTCCACCTATAAGTTTCATAAACTTAAAATTGGGTTGAGTAGTGACCAAGATTTGGAAGATATCAATACGTTTCTATCTTTTATCAATTCAAACCCTTATGCTACAGAGCTTAAGGAGAAAGGCGTAGCAAGTCATAAAGAGTTTATTGAAAGTCAGGAAGAGTCTATCAAACAAATTAACGATCTTATTGAGGCCTACAGCAAAGAAAATGGGATCATTAACAACAAAGATGAGGATGGCTTTTATTTTAATAATAGGAGTGATAACATTTCAGATCTATTTGATGTTAAATCTCTTTTAGTTAGAAACTTAGAAGAATATAAAAATGACGATGTAAGCTATACTGATGTTGCAGTTATTGTAAGCGACATACAAGCGTCAAGAGATTCTTCAATTTTAGATAATCTTATTATAATTTACCCTGTGCTGTTTGTACTTTTCTTTTTGGTCGCTGCAGGTATAGTAAACGGGTATCAATCCTATAGAAGAGAAACAGCTACACTTACTAATTAAAGAATGACAGTATATAATGAGTAAAAAGGTAGCATTAATCACAGGAGTTACAGGTCAAGATGGCGCTTATTTAAGCGAGTTCTTACTTAAAAAAGGCTACGAGGTACACGGCATCAAACGTAGAACATCACTGTTTAATACAGATCGCATAGATCATCTTTATGAAGACCCTCATATAGACAATCAGCAGTTTTTTTTACACTACGGAGACCTTACAGATAGCACTAATCTCTTTAGAATTATTCAAGAAGTACAGCCAGACGAGATTTATAATCTTGGTGCTATGAGTCACGTACAAGTATCATTTGAAATGCCAGAATACACGGCAAATGTAGACGGCCTAGGCGCCCTGCGCTTACTAGAAGCAGTAAGAGCCTTGGGTCTAGAAAAGAAAACCAGAATTTACCAAGCCTCCACATCTGAGCTGTATGGCAAAGTACAAGAAGTACCACAAACGGAGACAACTCCATTTTACCCACGTAGTCCTTATGCTGTTGCAAAGCTATACGCCTACTGGTCTACTGTAAACCATCGAGAAGCGTACAATATGTTTGCTTGTAATGGCATACTGTTTAACCATGAGTCACCCGTAAGGGGAGAAACATTTGTAACCCGTAAAATCACGAGGGCCACCTCAAAAATCGCTCTAGGTTTACAAGATAAAATGTACTTGGGTAATCTTGACGCAAAACGTGATTGGGGGCACGCAAAAGATTATGTGCGTATGATGTGGATGATCCTACAAGCAGAAGAGCCAGAAGACTGGGTAATTGCAACAGGAGAGACCACGACTGTTCGGGATTTTATAAAAATGGCTTTTAATTACATTGGGGTAACGCTTGAGTTTAAGGGCAATGGTGTAGACGAAAAAGGGATTGTATTAAGTTCAAATAATAAGGATTTCCCCGTGCCTATAGGTCAGACAGTGGTAGAAGTAGACCCGAAATACTTTAGACCTACAGAAGTAGAATTATTAATAGGCGATGCCTCTAAGGCCTATAAAAAATTAGGCTGGAAACCAGAGTACAAACTACAAGCACTTGTAGATGATATGATGCAAAGTGACTTAAAATTAATGCAAAAGGATAGTTACCTCAAAAAAGGCGGTTATCAAACAATGAATTATTTTGAGTAACACAGAAGTATCAAAAAAAGCCAAAATCTATGTCGCAGGCCATCGTGGTCTGGTGGGGAGTGCTATTGTTATTTCGCTTAAAGCGAAAGGGTATACAAACCTCATTACAAGAACCCACGAAGAGCTTGACTTAACAGATGCACAAGCAACTGCTTTGTTCTTTTCTCACGAGAAACCAGAATATGTATTTCTCGCCGCTGCCAAGGTGGGTGGAATTATAGCAAATAATACGTATCGGGCAGATTTTATCTATGAGAATTTGATGATACAAAACCACGTGATTCATCAGAGTTATACACACAACGTTAAGAAACTTTTGTTTTTAGGGAGCACCTGCATATATCCTAAAAATGCACCACAACCTATGCCAGAAGAGGCATTGCTTACCGGGACCTTAGAGTATACAAATGAGCCGTATGCAATTGCAAAAATCGCAGGCATCAAGCTCTGTGAGAGCTATAACCTGCAATATGGGACCAACTTTCTCTCTGTGATGCCCACAAATCTATATGGGTATAATGATAATTTTGACCTTGAAAAATCTCACGTCCTGCCCGCCTTGATTAGAAAAATGCACCTAGCAAAGTTACTCGCACAGGATAAAAAAGATGAGGTATGTAAGGAATTAGGTGTTTCCGCTTTCGCGAAAGCGCAGCCTATCTTAGAGAAATTTGGAATTACAGGACAAAGTGTAGAAATCTGGGGAACAGGATCCCCAAAACGAGAGTTTTTGTGGAGTCAAGATATGGCAGATGCGTGTGTACACATTATGGAAAATGTGAACTTTGAGGACGTCAAAGGCACAGATACCGAAGTTAGAAACACACATATAAACATTGGGACAGGTACAGACATCTCTATTAAAGAACTCGCAGAGCTCATAAAGCAAACTGTAGGCTTTACAGGAAAACTCGTCTTTGATACTTCGAAACCTGATGGAACACCACGTAAACTTACAGAAGTATCTAAATTACATAAGTTAGGATGGAAACATAGCATAACCGTAGAGAAGGGTGTCAAAATGCTTTACGAGTGGTACCTTAAAGAAAAATAAATGAATCCAAAAAAATGGAAGTCACGATATATAATATTTAGCGTGAGTCTTTACTAGCATCAACGTTTTGAGCCTAACGCCTTTTTGACCGTACTAAAATCATTCAAAAGGTATTAAACGAGAAGGGTCAATTTGCTAATAGGGACAGTGTAGTATATATCTCTAAAGTCATTTTCTTAGTTTGGGCCTCTCGAAATTAAAATGCAACTATAATAGAGGGAGTGAAGCTTTTTTTAGCTTGAATAGTGCTCTAGGGGCCACAACAGAATAGAAGTGCAAAGTGAGATATTAGAGTCTTTATCAAATCGTAATTGAATATATTTAAATCCATAAAAGATAGTACGGCTAATCGTAAGATGGCAGGAAACTATGTGTCCTTATTAACTATACAGGCGGCAAATATAGTTTTACCTCTTATTTTATTACCCTACCTAGTTCGCACATTAGGCGTCGAGAAGTATGGGCTCATACTTCTAGCACAGGCGTTTTGTACGATATTATATGTCTTTGTAGAGTTTGGGTTTAATTTAAGTGCTACAAGAAGAATTTCAGTAGCACAAAATAATGAGCTACATAAGTCTAAAGTATTCTCTGCGGTGGTTTCCATCAAGCTATTGTTTACAATTTTGATAGCTGTAATTTATGTGATTATTATTAGTGTTTTTTCAAGATTTAGGCTAGAGTGGGAAGTCTATGCCCTAAGCTATGGGGTTGTTATAGGGCAAGCGTTATTTCCTGACTGGTTTTTTCAAGGGATTGAAAAAATGCAATTTATAGCGATATTAAATGTCCTAGCAAAGGTCATTTTTACCATTCTCATTTTTCTATTTGTCACCTCAGTAGAAGATTATGCGAGAGTTCCCCTCTTTACAAGTATTGGGTTTATATTTTCAGGTATTCTAAGCTTTTTAGTCAGTTTGAAGTACGTAAAACTCATTAGGCCTTCAAAAAAATTGATGTTTGTTTTGTTAAGAGAGAGCAAAAGTGTCTTTGTATCTAATCTAGCGGCACGACTTTTTAATTCTGCAAATGTTTTTATAGTAGGACTCATCGCTGGAGATGCTATTGCGGGTATTTATGGCAGTTTTGAAAAAATCTTTACAGCAGCAAAAGGTTTCTTTTCTCCAATTATGCAAGCTGTTTTCCCCTGGCTCTCTGTGCAAGGGGAGGTTAAAAGAAGAACGAGTATCCGTAAGATGGCTCCATTTATTATGTTAGTGGCAGCCATATTTGTAACTATAGTCCTCATTTTTGGAGAGGAGATTTTACAATTGCTATTTGATGATTCTGCAATTACAGCATATACTACCGCCTTTAAGGTACTATGTACTGCAACTGTCTTTGCGGGTCTTAATATGCTTATACTTACCTTGTATCTACCCTCTGTAGGTGCTTACGTGACGCGTATGAATATATTACTCGCTGGAGGTGTATTCAATGTGCTGCTGGCTTGTATACTTGTATCTATATGGCCTATTTATGGTATTGTGATAGCCGTAGTTATTACAGAACTGGTGCTAGCGGTATTAAGTTGGATGTATTTTTTTAAACAGTCTAAACCAACTGAATATGCCGTCTAAACTCACTATCGTGCAGACTGCACTCCCAGACTATAGAGCAGGCTTCTATGCCGAACTTGAAAGAATACTAGACGCAGATTTTTCTCTTTATGGAGGAACTCATTATTTTGAGCCATCTATACAAACAGACCATCGCATTCAACATAAAAAAGTAAAGAACACTTTTTTACTAGGAAATCGTTTTTTATGGCAACACGGAGTAAAACACCTTGCTAAAGAAAAGAGTGTGCTTGTTCTGGAGATGAATCCGCGCATACTAAGCAATTGGTGGTTGTTATATAAACGTAGGTCTAACGGACTTAAAACTGTATTATGGGGACACGCTTGGCCTCGCAAGGGAATGCAGGCAAAAAGCGATCTAGTACGCCATAAAATGCGTAGGCTCGCATCAACAATAGTAGTATATACAGAAAACCAAAGAAGTGAGCTTAAACAAAAAATGCCTCAAAAGCATATTATTGCCGCTCCTAATGCCTTGTTGAGTAACAAAGATATGGTTGCTTTAAATAATGACCCGCGGCATATTATTTATGTAGGACGACTAACAGCGGCAAAGAAACCCCTTTTTCTCGTTAAAGCTTTTAAAGAAATTTTACCCGACATTCCTTCAAGCTGTAACCTCCTCATTGTAGGAGATGGGGAAGAAAAATCTAAAATAGCTACATTTATAAAAGAGCAGCATTTGGGTGAAAGGGTTAAACTTTACGGTCACGTGAGCGATACAATCGTTCTTAAGGAATTATATGCAAAGAGCCTTCTCAGTGTCTCTCCAGGATATGTGGGTCTCTCGCTTACACAAAGCCTTGGTTTTGGGGTGCCTATGGTTATCTCTCGAGATGAGCCACACTCACCAGAAATCGAAGCTGCTATTACCGGAGAAAATGCCGTATTTTTT
>CAWUIT010000171.1:0-6122 GCA_963922345.1 uncultured Dokdonia sp.
GCAATGGAGGTGCATCAGAAAGGAATTAATAAAAAGAAAAAGAGAAAGTAATTTTCTAGCGTAAGCCTATTTACATTACGCTCTTACAAGAATATTTTCTGGAAGCTTCAAGACAAGGGAGGTGCCGTCTTTTTCACTTGTCACAAAAGTTAATGTACCATCGTGCATCTCTGCAATCATCTTTGAAATGTATGTTCCTAGACCTGTGCCGCGCTCTTTGCCAGAAGAAGAGTATTTATCAAAAAAGGAACCTCTAATCCCTTCTGGGATCACCCCATCATTATTTATTTTAATAATAAACAAGGGGTCTTGGTCGATGTAGATATCAACAGTTTTATTTTTTGCTGAAGCTTCAAGAGCATTACGCATCAAATTTTGAAAGAGATGATGTAAGTAAAATTTATCCCCCTTCATAAAGAGCTCGTCCTCTCCAGGCTCACAAGGGTTGCCATTTATATACATTTGAAAGCCTCCCTCTCGCTCATCAATTAAATCTTTGAGATCACGGGTGGTACTAGCAATAAGGGATACGAGATCAAAGGTTTTAATATCTGGCGTATAGTCACCCCGCTCCATCTGGGCAAAGTCTTTTGCAGAGGTTAGGAGTCGTAATGTATCATTGCCTATATCTTTAATTCTACGCACCCATAGCCGTTGCGTATCGTCAAGCTTTGTTTTTGATAAAATATCTGCAATAGAAACCATAGAACCTATGCTATTACGCATATCGTGCTCAGCAAGTCTATTTGCAATATCTTGTGTCTTAATTTTATTTTCAAGAATAGCAATGGTGGTTTTAAGACGATCAATGGTCAGTTCTAGCTCTATCGCTTTTACCACAAGTGTCATTTTACGTCGTTCACCCGTTTCGGCATCTGTAAGTAATGCGGCATTTGTGATGATCTCAAACTTTTGCTTCTGTTTATTTTGAACCATCCATTTTCCTTGGAGTTCATAACCATCCTTAATGAACTCATCGTGGAGACGTTTAAGTACTTCGTGTTCACTTTCTGGGACAATAGTAGTAAATGGTGCCCCTATAAGTTCATCTCGAGTATATCCATAAATATCGCAATAAGTGGCATTTACATCTGTAAAATATCCATTGGGGTTTGTTATACAGATGCCAATAGGCATTTGCTGGAAAACATCGTAAGAAAGCTTGTTATTCTTTTCGAATGTACTTTTAATGGATGCTAGTTGCTTTTCAGTATGCTTTTGATGAGAGGATTTCATAGGCTCTAAAATACACGTATCGAGTCGTAAAATTTCTAGTAAATTCTAAGTATTTTCAGAAATTAACTAGTGACATTAGGAGCTAAGCAAACTGTTGAGATAAACTTCGCCGACTATTCAACTTTATGTAGGTCAGTAAAGGTAATTTAATTTTTTGATATTGTGCTAATTGCGCTTTCGCGAAAGCGTACGACTCTCTAACTCAGAAAGTGATTATTAAAAATGTAGAATAAATAGCTTAGACCATTAAGTTTACGATATTTGCACTAAGACCAGTATGTATCTCAAGCATCGTGTTTGTGATAGCGAGCCTAAGGTCGTAACCAATATACTTAACTATATAATAATGATTAATTTTTTTAAAAAACTCTTTGGTGGAAGCTCTTCTGGAGATCGTCAAGAGGGAACTGTCAAATTTTTTAACTCAAAAAAAGGTTTTGGATTCATCAATGTAGCAGACTCTGAAGATGAAATTTTTGTACACATTACTGATCTTACAGGTAAGGTCAAAGAAGGAACTAAAGTAACTTTTGAAATTGAAAAAGAGGAAAAAGGCCTACGAGCTGTAAAAGTGCGTAAGGCATAATTCTATAACCGCAAATTGCAAAAAAGCCATCATTTTGATGGCTTTTTGCGTTTATTATAGGTTCTATAACATTTCTTGTAATACATCCCACACCGTATTGGCAACGATTTTGTGTCCTTCTTGTGTAGGATGTATACCGTCACTTTGGTTAAGTGATTTGATTCCACCTACATCTTTAAGGATGAAAGGAATGAGCGCTATTTCATTTTGAGAAGCAAGATCAGAAAAGATAGCTTTGAATTGAGATGTATAATCTTGACCCATATTAGGAGGTAGCTGCATTCCAGCTAAGACTATTTTAATGGTTTCATCTTTTGTCTTTACAGCATCTATGATGGCTTGCAAATTATCTCTAGTTTCTTGTATTGCAACACCACGTAAACCATCATTTGCACCAAGTTCAAGTACAAAAATATCAATGTCTTGATTTAAGATCCAGTCGATGCGTGCACGGCCTCCAGCCGTTGTCTCACCACTTACGCCAGAATTTATCACTTCATAATCAAGTTGTAAGGAGTCTATTTTTTTCTGTATTAATGCAGGGTAAGCATCATTAACATCATCAAGTCCATAACCAGCGGTTATACTATCACCAAAGAATAGAATTTTTTTCGAGTTTACATTTGTTTCTAATTCTGAAGTAGTTTCTGTTTTTTCTTTGGAGGTGTCATTCGTAGGTTCTTCTGTTTTTTGCTCACAAGAAATAAACACTATAAGGACAAGAAAATAACAAAACTTTAAGACCCAAATTCTATAGAAATGGGCTGTATTTACAAAGCTTTGTAATGTTTTAAAATTGAGCATAGTACCGTCAAATTATTTATAGCGTTATGTCAAAGATATTAAAGATAAGTGGCTTGCAGAAAACGTATACGAGCGGCTCTCGAGAACTCACCGTCTTACGCGATATTTCATTTGAAGTAGAAAAAGGGCAAACTTTTTCAATCGTAGGTCCTTCAGGGAGTGGTAAAACTACCTTACTTGGTTTATGTGCGGGGCTTGATCAACCTACACGTGGAAGTGTTATGTTGTGTGGTCACCAATTAAACGATCTAACAGAGGATGAAAGAGCCGCATTAAGAAACAAAGAAGTAGGTTTTATATTCCAAAACTTTCAACTATTGCCTACCCTCACTGCCTTAGAAAATGTAAGTGTCCCTTTAGAATTACAGGGCAATCTGAATGCTCAAGAAGCAAGTAAAGTACTCTTAGAAAAAGTTGGTTTGAAAGACCGAATGGGGCATTATCCATCTCAGTTATCGGGTGGGGAGCAGCAGCGCGTTGCACTCGCACGAGCATTTTCTAATAGACCTTCGATATTATTTGCAGATGAACCTACGGGGAATCTTGATGAAGAAACAGGTGAGAAAGTAATCCAATTGCTTTTTGAATTAAATAAAGATGCGGGCACCACATTAGTAATCATCTCACACGACCTTGATCTTGCAGCGAGAACGCAACAAATCTTGCGTTTAAAAGGTGGTCAAATATTGTCAAACAAATCCACGCTTGCCCTTTGAGCAATTCTACTTTACACACAGGTAATAACCTGCAATGGCTTATTAAAATGGCTTGGCGTGATGCCAGAGCAAGTCGTACAAGGCTTATACTTTTTGTAGCTTCTATCATTTTGGGTATTGCAGCAGTAGTTTCTATACAGCTATTTAGTCAAAATCTCACAGATAATATCAAGCGACAGTCTAAGTCATTGATGGGAGCAGATTTTATTATCGATAGTAATGAAGAACCAAACGAGCAGGCTCAAAAAATTATAGATTCGCTCAAACCCGATGCATCCGAAGTGAATTTTGTCTCTATGATTGCTTTCCCAAAAAATGGAGGTACAAAATTAGTCTTAGTACGAGGTATAGAAGGAGGTTTTCCTTTTTATGGAGCTATTGAAACAATTCCCTCAGAGGCTGGAGCCACATATCAATCAAGTGGAGGAGCTCTTGTAGATGCTACATTGCTGCTTCAATATAATATCAAGCCAGGAGACTCTATTAAAGTTGGTAATCTTACATTACCTATTGCAGGTAGTTTGAAATCAATTCCTGGAAGTACAGCTGTTTCAACATCTGTAGCACCTACCGTAATCATCCCTTTTCGTTTTATTGATGATACAGAGTTACTCCAGTTTGGTAGTCGTAAAGAATTTCAATATTTCTACAATAGGCCAGATGCAGACCTTGACTTGCTAGAAGAAACAATTGAACCATTGCTAGATGTTCAAAATGCAGATCTGGATACCCATACGAGTACAAGTCGTCGGTTAGGAAGACGTTATGAGAATGTAGGCTCATTTTTAAATCTTGCCGCGTTTATTGCTTTATTATTAGGTTGTGTAGGTATTGCAAGTTCTGTAAATATTTACGTCAAGGAGAAACTGGTGGCGATAGCCGTATTAAAATGTCTCGGAGCTTCTCGCAAACAGAGTTTTCTCATTTTTCTTATCCAAATAGCAGGTCTTGGCCTTATAGGCGGTGTCATAGGAACCGCAATTGGGATAGCACTTCAAGAGTTCTTTCCATACATATTACAAGAATTTTTGCCTTTTACTATTGAAGTTCAGATTTATATACGTCCCGTTATTATGGGTGTACTCTTGGGTATTAGTATGTCCATACTTTTTGCATTGTTACCACTACTCACTACTTGGCACGTATCTCCATTAGAAGTTTTGAGAGTAGGTTCTTCACCGAAAAGTGCTTCTAAAACTGCGAGTATAATTGTCATTGCGATTATTATTATCTTTTTATATCTGTTTTCATATTGGCTGCTTAATAACGCTCTTTATGCATTAGGTTTTGTAGCGGGTATCTTAGCCACCTTTGGAGTTTTAGCAGGTATAGCGAGGCTTACAATGAACGGTATACGTTACTTTTTCCCGAAAGGGGCAGGATTTACTATACGACAGTCTCTGCTCAATCTCTATAGGCCAAATAATCAGACCCTCGTGCTGCTTGTAGCTATTGGTCTAGGAACGTTTTTAATTAGTACGCTTTATTTTACTAAAGATATTCTACTAGCAAAAACTGAAGTAGACAGCACTACTGAAAGTGCAAATATTATTGCACTTGATGTGCAACCAGCGCAGGTTGATAATGTGATAAATACTTTTCAGGATAATAACCTAGATGTATTAGAAAACATACCACTCGTAACTATGCGTATGCATAGTATTAAAGAGAGGTTAGTTAGCACCTTAAAAACGGATAGTACAACACAAATCCGTGGCTGGATTCTCAATCACGAGTTTAGAACCACCTATCGCAGTAATCTTATAGCATCAGAAGAACTTACGGCAGGGGAGTGGGTACCCGCACAGAATGCAGATGAAGTTATTAAAATTTCTATATCAGATAATCTTGCCTCAGATGCTCAAGTGAAGGTGGGTGATCCTATAACATTTAATGTTCAAGGTGTCCTAATGGAAACTGTCGTAGGAAGTATTCGCACGGTAGACTGGGGCAGACTACAACTCAATTTTTCTATCGTGTTTCCAGAAGGAGTGCTAGAGAACGCCCCACAGTTTAATGTTTTGACAAGCTATGCACCGTCTGAGGAGCGTTCTGCCAATTTACAACGGGATCTTGTTGCTCAATTTCCCAATGTGTCTATTATTGATTTACGCCAGGTATACTCTATCGTTGAGGACATCCTAGACAAGGTCTCGTGGATCATTAATTTTATGGCTTTCTTCAGTATTCTAACGGGAATAATAGTACTTATCGGATCTGTGCGTACGAGCAAATACCAGCGTATTAAAGAGAGTGTTCTTTTACGTACTCTTGGAGCGAAGAATAAACAAATAGCCCAAATTTCGGTATTGGAATATCTTTTTCTAGGGGTTTTGGGAAGTCTCGTGGGTATTTTACTTGCTTTGTTAAGTAGTTATTTACTTGCGTTATTTGTGTTCAAAGACACTTTCATTCCTTCTATCATTCCATTTGTGATATTCTTACCAGGAATTTCCCTAGTTGTAGTAGCAATAGGTCTAAGCAACATACGCGACGTACTCCGAAGTTCACCTTTAGAGGTATTACGTAAAGCAGTGTAATGGTGGTATAATAATGACTTTTACGCTTTCGCGAAAGCGAACTATTGACAAGCTACGACCTTATCAATCAAGTTACCTAAGAGGGCTTATTTTAAGAATATTTTAAAAGTAAGAACGTCAAAATTTGAGGAATATTAATTAAATTAGGTAAACTAATCTTTAAATTCTAGACTTATGAAAAAGTATATATTTCTTTTTGTTTTTGGAATGTTTTGTGCTACCATATCTGCTCAAGAGACT
>CAWUIT010000172.1:0-6090 GCA_963922345.1 uncultured Dokdonia sp.
GAGAAGTACATCATATACTTCATCATCTTACTCATATCTGGCATTCCCTCTTGTGTGGGCTGCTGCATTTGCTGGTTTCCTGTTGTTAGTCTCATTGAGAAAAATATGGTAACTGCAGCAAGTATGGGAAATAAACTTACGTGATCTCCATAAAACGGTATTTCAAATGGAAGCTTTGCGATCTCATCATAACTAGAAAGATCATCTGCCCAAAGGAAACTTTTACCTCTTAAATCAAATGCCGATGGGAAAAATGTAAATAGCGCATAGAACACTGGTATTTGAAGTAGCGCTGGGAGACAACCTGCTGCTGGACTTGCACCTGCTTTGCTATACAAAGCCATAGTCTCCTGTTGCTTTTTCATTGCATTGCCCTTGTGCTTCTCTGCTATAGCTGCAATTTCTGGTTTTAATATTTTCATTTTTGCCTGAGAGGTGTACTGCTTATACTGTACTGGCGATAGCAATAACTTAATAGCAATAGTCATCACTATAATTGCTATACCTGCAGGTAAAAAGCCACTTAAAAAGCCAAAAAATGGAATAACTAAGTATTTATTTAAGAATCCAAAAATCCCCCATCCTAAAGGCATCGCTTCATCAAGATCCTTATCATACGACTTTAAAATCGTATAATCTGTAGGACCATAATACATTTGCATTGCATAATCCAGTTCACCGTTTTTAGGTTCTAAAAGAACATCAGAGCTATATGCCTTTGTAAAAATGGTAGACTCATCACGGTCATCTGCTTCTTTGTAAAGATCGTTAGATGAAAGTCGTGCTTCTTTAAACGGAGTATCAGAAATTAACATTGAACTAAAGAAGTGCTGGCGGTAGTTCATCCACACGAGATCTTCTTCAATCTCATCATCATCTCCAGAGGGAGATAATTTATCAGTCTTATCACCTTCGTACTTATAAGTAAGACGTGTATATCTATTTTCGTATGACTGGCTTCGCGCGTGACGCATTCCTTTAA
This sequence comes from uncultured Dokdonia sp., assembly GCA_963922345.1. Classification (GTDB taxonomy): domain Bacteria; phylum Bacteroidota; class Bacteroidia; order Flavobacteriales; family Flavobacteriaceae; genus Dokdonia. Next base: position 983 of record CAWUIT010000172.1, read on the forward strand.
AATCCCATTGCATACGCATCGGGTTTACAGTATTTAAACGCGATGATAAGTTTTGAGTTCTCATACCGAAGTCCAGCATATAATCATCTTCCTTCAGCTCATAGCGATACTCGAGATATTCACTAGGAGAAACCTTAAGTTTCATAGATAACACATCATTACCCCCGTTTTTAGACAGTGATGGCTCAAAGTATAAATCTTTTGTATTGAGATTACGATTATCTGCAGTGCTAAAACTTACGTTAAATTCATTAGTCCCTTCCTTGATAAGATATACTGGAATAGAATCATACGTATTGTGCTTAAGGAGTTTTGCTTCTGTAATATGACCTCCTTTATTACTTACTTTAATCTCTAAAACATTATTTGAAATAGTCGTGGTAGCCCCTTCTTGAGCAGAGGGTAAGGTGCCAGAATAAGCAAAAGCTCCTAACCTATTTCTTAACGCCACATCACTTACAGAATCTGTAGTAACTGCTGTTGTTTCGGTATCTAAGACAGGAACAGCGTCTGTATCATTTGTGGTTTCTACTTGCTCTGTTTGTGCTGCTCTTTGCGCTTCAACTTCTTCGGCTGTTGGTTTATTAAAATAAATAATCCACACTAAAATTCCTCCCATAAGGAGCATTCCAATAAGCGAGTTTGTGTCAAAATTCTTTTTCATTAATACTATTTAGGTAGGTGTTTTGTTTTACGCTTTCGCGAAAGCGTGATTTATTTAAAGCAATTCTGTTTCCAAATGGACTTATTATGTCATAGTGGCACGATTGCTATCCTGAGCATAGCTCACTGCTGCTCTAACAAAGGCTGTAAATAACGGGTGAGGATTAGATACTGTACTCTTGTACTCTGGATGATACTGCACTCCTACAAACCAGGGGTGATCTTCTAACTCTATGATTTCAACAAGTCCAGTATCTGGATTTGTTCCAGTGATTTTCATCCCTGCTTTTTCTAATTGCTCACGATATGCATCATTAAATTCATAACGATGACGATGACGCTCCAGGATGGTTTCTGCTTGATACACATTATGTACAATACTTCCTGGCTCTAATTTACAAGCCCAAGCTCCAAGACGCATAGTGCCTCCTAGATCTGTAATACTCTTTTGTTCCTCCATTAAATCAATGACGGGATGTGGCGTGTTTGCATCCATCTCTGTAGAATTTGCTTTACTAAGATTACATACATTTCTACCATACTCAATAACGGCCATCTGCATACCGAGACAAATACCTAAAAAAGGAATGTTATGCTCTCTTGCGTATTGCACGGCCTTAATCTTACCTTCTATACCTCTCTCGCCAAATCCAGGTGCAACAAGCACTCCGTCTAGATTTGCAATTTTATTCTTGATTACACTCGGTGTAATATGCTCACTATGGATACTTTCTATAGTTACTTTAACCTCATTTTCTGCACCGGCGTGTATGAAAGCCTCCAAAATCGATTTATAAGAATCTTGTAGCTCTACATACTTACCAATAAGACCGATCGTTACTTCTGACTTTGGATTTTTGTGTTTGGCTAAAAATTCATTCCATCTCTCTAGTTCTGGTTGTGTTGCGTCTGGTAGTTCTAATTTTTTGAGCGTGATAACATCTAAGCCTTCTTCTAACATCAAGTTAGGCACGTCATAAATTGTACTGGCGTCACGAGATTCTATAACAGCTTCTTGTTCTACATTGCAAAAACGTGCAAGTTTTGCTTTAAGATCGTATCCGAGCTCGTGTTCTGTACGGCATACTAGAATATCTGCCATAATACCACTTTCCATCAAAGTTTTTACACTATGCTGAGTAGGTTTTGTTTTAAGCTCACCCGCTGCAGCAAGGTAAGGTATCAATGTAAGGTGAATGACAAGAGAATTTTGCTTGCCTAATTCCCATTTGAGCTGTCTAATACTTTCTATATATGGTAGAGATTCTATATCTCCTACGGTTCCTCCTATTTCTGTAATAACAATATCGTAATCACCGCTTTTACCTAAAATTTGGATACGCTCTTTTATTTCATTTGTGATGTGAGGTATTACTTGTACCGTTTTACCTAGAAATTCTCCCCGACGTTCTTTATCTATTACGCTTTGATAAATGCGACCTGTGGTAACATTATTTGCTTGAGACGTAGGAACATTGAGAAAACGCTCATAATGCCCAAGATCAAGATCTGTTTCTGCACCATCATCAGTTACATAACATTCTCCGTGTTCGTATGGATTGAGCGTTCCAGGATCGATGTTAATGTAGGGGTCAAGCTTTTGGATAGTCACTCTATACCCCCTGGCTTGTAGTAATTTAGCCAGAGATGCCGCAATTATTCCTTTTCCTAGTGATGAGGATACTCCGCCCGTTACGAAAATGTATTTTGTAGATGCCATTTAGCTTTTTCTATAGTTCGCTTACGGGGTGTAAAAGTACAGGATTTTAGGCAGACTTATAGATATGAGCTGTGTTTATTTACACAAGAAAGGCGTAGCTATACAGCTACACCTTTTATCAAAAAGTTATAATAACTACTGCTTATATACTCTTACCCAATCAACAGCAGTAAATGCGACATCTGGAATATTTGCTGGATTTACATTAGGTTGAAAAAAGTCTCCTCCTACAGCCATATTAAGTACTAGCCTTTCGGATTTTGTATAAATATCATCTATGACTCCCCACTCTGCTTCCGTAAAGGTGTGTACCAAAACGTTATCAAGCAAAATTTCTAAAGTATTTTCAGACCAAATCAATTCAAATACGTGCCAGTTTGCAGTGATATCTCCTTCTACAGGTACATTATAAGTAGTTTGAGCCGAATTTGTTGTGGGTGTGTTAGGATTCGTTCCGTAAAAGAAATTAGTCACATACGAGCTTGTATTATTACCTCTAAATTCTAAAACGTCGATCTCTCCTTGTGTGGGCCAAGGGTCACCGTATGACCAAAATGCTGGCCATAGGCCAGTACCCTCTGGAAGTAAAATACGTGATGAAAAGCGAAGTTTTGTCGCTCCTTCTGTATTTCCGGCGCTGTAACTTGCATTAGATTCTATACGGCCACTTGTGAAATCAAAATTTTTGGGTGTGTTATCAAAATTTGTAGTCGCTCCAGTAACAGTCTCTCTCTTCTCTCTTATAAAAAGGTACCCATCTTCCAATATTAAATTATCTGCTTGATAATGTTGTAGTTCATTATTATATGCGCCACCAGTCCATATTGTCCAAGCAGAAAGATTTGATTCAAAATCATCTTCAAATATTAATTCCCATCCTGAAACATCTCCCTCGGGCTGGTTATATCCTGTAAATCCTGAAAGATCTGGCGTATCAACCGTAGTATCATCAGTATCTCCATCATCTGTTACAATTACCACATCATCTGTTATTACTACTGGTTCTTGCGTATCATCATTTGACTCATCGCAGGAGGTGATAGTGAAGCCAAATGCTACTATGGCTATAAAGTATATTTTCTTTAAACTCATCTAATTTGTTTTAGGTACAAAGATAACCAATAGTCAATCAAGGCCGTAAGGGAATAAAAGCTTACAAATTGTTAAATTGTTTAAAAAAGTCTATTGAATATTAAACAAAACACTTAATTTTAAACGTAAAGTATTGAAACAATGAAAATTATAAAAAATAGTATTGTCCTAAGCCTAGTAAGTCTTGCTATATGTTGTAATACTGATGATGATTATTCAGTATCGACCTCTCCAGAAATGGCTATGGATACAATGTCTGATATCACGCAGGAACTTACCACTATCCCTGACGCTGGTTTTGAGAATTATTTGATAAGCATTGGTGTAGACACAACACTTGATGGCTCTGTTATCACAAGCAATCTCGCCACAGTAGAAGAAATAGTTATAAATAATCTTGATATATCAGATTTAACAGGTATAGAGGACTGCCCTAATCTTTTTAATCTCTGGCTTCAAAATTGCAATGTCTCTCAACTCGATGTAAGTAATAATCTAGAGTTGCAGTTTATTTATTTTGACAACAACAACGTACAGACTATAGATGTCTCTATGCTCCCACTACTTGAAAAATTGAGCGGAAGAAACAATGGACTAAATTCCATTGATGTATCAAATAATCCTGAATTAGAACTGCTTGAAATTTCTGATAATGATCTTACTAATCTAGATGTTTCAACAAACACTGTTTTGAATAGACTAGACGTTGTTAATAATCCACTAGATTGTATCACGGTTAATAATGATCAACTCTCATCTACCACTCAAGATTGGACTCTTGATGACGAGGATACGCTTTCTCTTAATTGCAATTAAGTTTTTGGTATTCAAACCTTATGTAAGTTTATTCTTCAAAAAGTCAGGTTAAATGACTAGTTAAAATTTTAACATTTCTCATAAATTTGATTATAACTATTTAAAAATAATCAAAACCTTTTATTATGAGAAAAATTACTATTAAAATTGTCATTGCCATTTTTAGTATGGCAAGTCTTGGTGCTTATGGCCAAGGTACTGGTGAAAGCTCAAATCTTGAATTTCCCCAAGGTATCCAAAACAATTTTGGAGTTCAAAATCGAGCCGCAAATGCTGCAAATGATGTTTTAATTGCAGCTTCACCTGGAGATCCAGTTTGGATAACAGATGTTGAAGAAAAGATTGAATCAATTGGCGAGCACGATGTTGAAACATTTTTAACAAATACTGGAACACCTACTCTGGCAGAATTACAAAGCTACGACGCTGTATTTGTTTTTACTGATGCTGGTGTTTCAGATGCGGCTGGATTCGGAAATGTTTTGGCGCAATATATTGAGGGTGGCGGTGTAGTCGTAGATGCTACATTTACTCCTAACGTTACAATCGGAGGTAATTGGATTAATTATCAATTGTATTCTAATTCTGGCCAAAGCAATGGTGCAAATTTAATGCTAGGGACAATTAATGACCCTAACCATCCTATACTTGCACTCGACGTTAATTCTATCGATGGAGGTACTTCCTCATTTCATAACACAGGTGGGACTGTAGCAACGGGAGCTACTATAGTTGCCGAGTGGGCAGATGCCTCGCCATTTTTAATCGTAGAAGAGAACGTGGGCCCAGCTAATGTGAGGAGAGCTTTTGTAAATCT
>CAWUIT010000173.1:0-6079 GCA_963922345.1 uncultured Dokdonia sp.
ATAACAAAATATTAAAATGTCTACAGGTAAACGCTCGACAGTCTAATACTGCAATCGCGGCTCAAGTGGGGATAAGTTCTCCAGCTGTAGGAGAGCGTATCCGGAAGATGGAAGACGCTGGAATTATTATTGGATACGGTACACAAGTGGCACCAGAAACTCTCGGGTATCAATTGAGAGCGATAGTCACTATACGGGCTTTTATGGGAAAGCTAAAACCGTTCTTAGAAAATGTAAAAGGCTGGGAAGAGGTTGTTAATTGTTACAGAATAACTGGTAACGAGAATATTGTAATGGAGGTGGTCTTGCGTAACCAGAAACACTTAGAACAATTTATTGATCGTGTAATTTCTTATGGCGAATCAAAAACCCAGATTGTTTTATCTCAAGTAGTATCTCAAAACCCAATTGTAAAAGATACTAGTGCATAAACTTTTAAATAAGTTCATCATCATCTGAGTGATCGTCCCAATCATCATCTAGTTCTCTTAAAAATGAAGTAATATTAAATGATATTTGATCTGGCGCATCGTCAAAATTTACACCTGGAGGATTAAATAAACCCCAGCGGTCTACAATAGATTCTTGTGGATTAAAAGTTTGTATCCATCTAGCAAACTTGGGTCTAAAGTTTTCTATAGCATTGGTAAGTAATTCAAGATACTCTACTTCTCTATACCCTAAAGCAAGTAAACCTCTGGTATCTGTAATGATCTCTCGAGCGGCCTTTCGCACAAGTGTTGCATTTTCCATTTTTAAATCATAAAGATCTGCACTATGGGCAGTAGCAATTGCAGAGGGAATGAGCAGTGCGTTATCCATCATCTTTTGAGTATATCTTTCATACAAGGCAAGCTTGTAATGCGAGGAACCTGTAGGATCATCTAACTTTATACCTTCAATTATGTGTTCAATAAGGTGTAATATCACGACACCTTGTCTAAAAACAGGTAGCTTACGCCACTCATCTAAACCACTTTCATAGCGATCATTCTCGTCATCATCTATATTCATAGAGTTCTTCTTAAGTTGGGTGTAAAAAGATTAAGTATCAAAAAATAAAGACTACACTCAGCAATTTACTTTATAAAAGTACTAGTTATTTGGCGCAATATGAGGTCATCAGAAATAGGTTATTAACTTTTCGATAAGTTGATAAGAACAGTCGATGAGAAGCGCTTTTTATAAAAATCTACAGCTATCGCTGATTTATTGTACGCTGTTTAAAACTCTAGAATTTTTATACTTTTTCTTAGGTAAGAACTCTGTTAAAATATGCTATTTTTGCTTATGCAAAACAATGTTCTCATCTTAGATTTTGGGTCTCAGTATACACAGTTAATTGCACGCAGGGTGCGAGAATTAAATATTTACTGTGAGATAAAACCCTATAATAAACTTCCAGAAGATCTTAGTTCCTACAAAGCCGTAATTCTATCTGGATCGCCACATTCTGTAAGAGGTAATGATGCTCCTCATCCAGATTTATCAAACATAAAAGGTAAAAAGCCATTGCTTGGAGTGTGTTATGGAGCACAATATCTAGCGCATTTTTATAATGGTGAAGTAGGCCAGTCTAGTACACGAGAGTACGGTCGGGCAAATTTATCAATGGTAGATGACTCCGATAAATTTTTAGAAGGAGTATCCCTAGGTAGTCAGGTGTGGATGAGTCATAGTGATACAATTAAAAAACTACCTGAAGGAGCAAAGCGTATTGCCTCAACTACAGATGTAGAAAATGCGGGGTATAAACTGGAAGGTGAAGATACTTATGGCATACAATTTCATCCAGAAGTATATCATTCAACAGATGGTAAGAAGATTCTTGAAAACTTTTTAGTAGGTATTGCAGGTGTAGCACAAACGTGGACACCAGATGCATTTGTAGAAAAAACAGTTTCTGAGTTAAAGGAAAAGTTAAAAAGTGATAGGGTAATACTTGGATTATCCGGCGGAGTAGATAGCACTGTAGCAGCTACTTTACTTCATAAAGCTATTGGAAAAAATCTATACTGCATATTTGTTAATAATGGTCTTCTTCGCAAAGATGAGTTTACACAAGTTCTCAAACAATACGAAGGGATGGGTCTTAACGTTAAAGGTGTAGATGCTTCGGCACGCTTCTTGGATGCGCTTAGAGGAGAAAGTGATCCCGAGACTAAAAGAAAAGCCATAGGAAGAGTTTTTGTAGAAGTATTTGATGATGAAAGCAAGCTTGTAGAAAATGCTAAGTGGCTTGGTCAAGGTACGATCTATCCAGATGTAATAGAATCTGTAAGTGCTACCGGAGGCCCTAGTGCTACTATAAAATCTCATCATAATGTAGGCGGCTTACCCGATTATATGACGCTTAAAGTAGTAGAACCGCTTAAAATGCTTTTTAAAGATGAAGTACGTAGAGTAGGGGCTAGTATGGGATTACCACAAGAATTGCTGGGTAGACACCCGTTTCCAGGTCCAGGACTCGCTATCAGAATTTTAGGAGATATTACGGCGGAAAAAGTACGTATACTACAAGAAGTAGATCATATATTTATAAGTAGCCTACGATCTTGGGGTCTATATGACAAGGTATGGCAGGCAGGAGCGATGTTACTTCCAGTAAATTCGGTGGGGGTAATGGGTGATGAGCGTACGTATGAAAAATGTGTAGCGCTAAGAGCCGTAGAGAGTACAGATGGTATGACGGCAGACTGGGTGAATCTACCTTATGAATTCTTACAAAAAGTATCTAATGATATAATTAATAAAGTAAAAGGCGTTAATAGAGTAGTATATGATATAAGCTCAAAGCCACCTGCGACAATTGAGTGGGAATAACATAACGATATGAAAAAATTAATTACAGTAGTTGGAATTATTTTGTGTTGCGCTTTCGCGAAAGCGTGCTCTGCACCTGCCACTACGATAGCAAAGAGTAGTGAATCCCAAAAATTCCTCTCTCATCAAGTGACCTCGGGAGAGACGATCAAAATCATTGCTAATAACTTTGGCATTACCGAAAAGGAAATTATTAGACTCAATCCAGACGTCAAAGATTCAATTTATGAAGGCCTAGTCTTGATATTGCCTGCTAGTGCTCAAAATAAGACTACTTCATCAGCTCAAGATAAGCTGAGATTTAAAACACATAAAGTCAAACGAAAGGAAACTTTATATAGCCTTTCTAAGTCTTACGGAGTTCCTCAAGACGTTATTAAGAGATACAACAAACAGCTCTATAGCCAATCATTACGCAAGGGTGATAAAATACGAATTCCCATTAATTACATACCAGAGCAGGAAGATGGCAATACCGTGAGCTTGCCTAACAATACTGTAGACATAAAGTATATAACCCACGAAGTTAAGCCTAAGGAAACCAAGTATGGTATTGCTAGAAAATATGGCATTACAATCAATGAATTAGAAGCTACAAACCCTAAGGTAAGAGAGGGATTAAAAATAGGAGATGTTATCCGTGTTCCTAAAGCAAACTTTGCTGAGAGTACCATCATTGACGAAGATAAATTTGCTTTTTATGAAGTTCAAAAAGGAAATACTATTTATAGTTTACTAAGATTATTTAAAATGGAAGCTGATGAGCTCTTGACGCTCAATCCAGCACTGGATGAGGGACTTAAGGAAGGTATGATACTTAAGGTGCCTAAAGGAAGTCCAGGATCGGACAATCCCTCTCCAGCATATGGAAATACAGAATCACCAGCCGATATAACAATTCTCAAATCGTCTAAAGGAAGTTTAATAGACAGTTTGAGAGATTTTTCTACAAAGCGAGTAGCGATTATGTTACCTTTTGGAGTAAATCGTGTGGACCGTGATAGTACTGCCGTAAATGAGAATCTTTTAAAAGACGACCGTATTTTGAGACTTTCTCTAGACTTATATAGTGGTATTCTTATGGCTGCTAGAGATGCAAAAAAAGTAGGATTATCTGTTACAGTAGATACATATGACACTCAATATAGTCGCAAAGATGGCAGTGCTGTAAATGCACGTAAAGTTGAAAATATTGTAAAAAACAATGACTTTTCAAACGTAGATGCGGTTATAGGACCTTTGCTAGGTAATAATATTGATAGAGCATCTCAATTACTTGACTCACGTTCGATACCTATTATATCTCCAGTCTCAAATAATGTGGCAGGTAGAAATAACGTGTTTGTATCAAGACCTAATGAGTCTGTATTGAGGGATATGATGATGACATATTTAAAGGACAATGGTGATGGAAAGAATATTGTTATTATCGCAGACGCTAAAAATGCTAGTGTAAAGTCACAGATTTCAGCTATTTTTCCAAACGCCAGAACGGTTGTTCCAAGATCTGGAGATAAAGGTTACTACTTATACCCCGACGATATTCCATCACAGCTCTCTGATGATTTAGAAAATTGGGTCTTTTTAGAAACTAACGATGTGCCTTTAATAAGCAATGTTACAACGAGTTTAAATGCTCAAGTAGGTCTTAGAAATATTACATTGTTTACTACCAATAGAGGAAGTGCATATGATAGTGATGAAATCCAGCACGAGCATTTAAAAAACTTATCTTTTCACTTTCCATCTGTAGAAAAAGAATATGAGTATGAACGTGTTAAAGGTTTTATAGACGATTATGAAACTATGTATGGAGTGAGTCCAAGTGATTATGCTATACGTGGCTATGATTTAATGTATGATACTTTACTAAGATTAGGTTTTGCAGAAAATCTTTATGAAGCCGCAGCCACAGGGATTGAGACAGATTATATTGAGAATAAATTCAAATATGGTATGAGCAGTAAGGGAGGTTTTTCTAACAATGCTGCTTATTTAATGAAATACACGGAGTCTCTACAGCTAGAGGAAATACCGCTAAAAAAAGAATAAACCTCTAAGTAATAAAAGTGACTAGTAGTAGGCCTTAAAGACCACCATTTGCCTGTAAATCATTAATGCAAAATTGATCAAATTCAGGTAAGGATGATGTGCTACTAGTATTGAAGATATTTGTAACAGTCTGAAAATACATTAAACAATCTTCAACATTGCAATGTCTCTGGTTATCTTCATCCTCGTGATCAGATGTTAATGGCGTTCCTATATTTACTAAGCCAAAAATATGTCCAAACTCGTGTCTTATAGTTGATGTTTCAATTAATGTTCTATTTATAGGAGTCTCAGAGTTATTTGCAAGCTCGATAAAAGTTTTTTCATAAATAACCATAGATGTATTTCTATAGGCACTTCCTAGAACAACAGAGTTGCCACTATCCCCAGTACTTCTCCCATCAGAAAAGAATAACCAAACACCTATTTCATCACCGTTATTAAATACGGTTCTATTGGCATCTTCAATCGCTACTATTTCGTTTATATCGTAGGGGGCAGTTTCATCTGTTTCTATAAGTGATTCTACAAGTGTTATACCGCCTGGTTTATTGAGGCGCTCTTCTAGAAAAGGAACCAGTAAATCTATAGTTGTCTGAGTAGGCCTAAAACCCTCAGGGTATGCTACTTCAACGCGGAGACTCACAAACTCATCATTAGATAACAATTCATTGGCAGATGTGCCTAGTGGTTGCTTATTTGCTGCGTTTTCTGGGCTATTGTTTGGCAATGTTGTTGGGTCGTCATCATCACAGCCTATAAAGAGTACGAGCACTATAACGACAAAAGAAAACCACTTTGATGCTTGGAAACGCATAATTGTATATATTTAGTTCTGATAATTAATCGCAAAAATGATGAAAAAATTACTAACTGGCCTACTAATTTTAAATATGCTTTGTGCTTTTGGGCAAGAAAGAACCTATCACGACGATGTTTTGGCCTACTTTCAAGTAAATGGAACCGCACAACAATATGAAGATGCCACAAATGGTCTCTTTGACTTACTCAAAAGACAATATGAAAATCAAAATGTGCCTAATGAGGTTTGGAATGAGTTACAGAAAGATTCTCCTAAATATGTAAGCCAGGTTTTGAACATGCTTGTATCTGCGTATCGCGGTAGCTACAGTCAAGAGGATATTAATAACATGCTTAACTTCTACAACACACCAGCAGGTCGTCAACTATTACTGGATAAAAC
>CAWUIT010000174.1:0-6037 GCA_963922345.1 uncultured Dokdonia sp.
GGTATCATATAGCCACTATAAACGTGGGTGTCTATACGTACACCATGACCTCCTGGTGCGTGTAAGTTTGTTATACGTCCCGGTGAAGGTCTAAAGTCATTATAAGGATCTTCTGCATTAATACGGCACTCAATAGAGTGTAGTTGTGGGTAGTAATTCTTACCCGAAACAGGCACTCCAGCGGCAACTAGTATCTGCTCACGTATCAAATCATAATCAACCACCTGTTCTGTAATAGGATGCTCTACTTGTATACGCGTATTCATCTCCATAAAGTAGAAGTTGCGATGCTTATCTACAAGAAACTCTACAGTACCAGCACCTTCATACTTAATAAATTCGGCAGCTTTTACGGCAGCTTCTCCCATTCGATCTCTAAGATCATCTGTCATAAATGGAGATGGTGTCTCCTCAGTAAGTTTTTGATGACGGCGTTGCACAGAGCAGTCACGCTCAGAAAGATGACACGCTTTACCATTACTATCCCCTACTATTTGGATCTCGATGTGGCGAGGCTCTTCAATAAGCTTTTCCATATACATCCCATCATTTCCAAAGGCAGCGGCACTCTCTTGTCGTGCTCCTTCCCAGGCTTTGAGGAGATCTTCTTCTTTCCAAACAGCGCGCATACCTTTACCACCACCACCGGCAGTTGCTTTAAGCATTACTGGGTATCCTGTTTCTAGAGCTAGCTTTTTGCACTCTTCAAAATCTTCAATTATTCCATCTGATCCTGGTACACAGGGTACTCCAGCAGCCTTCATGGTCTCTTTAGCTGTTGCTTTGTCTCCCATTTTTGAGATCATCTCTTCAGAGGCTCCAATAAATTTTATATCGTGCTCCTCACAGATTTTTGAGAATTTTGCATTTTCAGAAAGAAACCCATAACCTGGGTGTATAGCATCTGCATTGGTAATTTCGGCAGCTGCTATAACATTGGACATTTTAAGATACGACTCATTACTAGGAGCAGGACCTATACATACGGCTTCATCTGCAAATCGAACGTGTAGACTCTCGCGATCTGCAGTAGAATAAACTGCCACGGTTTTAATCCCCATTTCCTTACAGGTGCGTATCACTCTAAGTGCGATCTCACCGCGATTTGCTATAAGTATCTTTTTAAACATAGTGTTTAGTATTTATTGTGGTTTTGAGTGTAAGATCTATGATCTATGGCTCGCTTTCGCGAAAGCGCACTAAAAACACTCCCCTCAATTATTAAAATACCCGCAAGGGATTAAGATGGATCTACCAAGAATAATGGTTGATCAAATTCTACTGGCGACGAGTCGTCAACTAGAATTTTTACAATAGTTCCAGAAACTTCACTTTCTATCTCGTTAAAAAGTTTCATTGCTTCAATAACACAAAGCACATCACCCTCTGCGATTTGCTTTCCTACCTCAACAAACATAGGCTTGTCTGGTGCTGGCTTTCTATAGAAAGTACCAATTATAGGAGACTTAACGGTTATGTATTTTGAATCATCATCTGCAGCTGGTGCTGCTGGAGTCTCTGCTGCAGGTGCTTGAGGTGCAGGAGCGGCTGGTGCTGCAGGTGCCTGCGGTGCCATTTGCATCTGTGGCATTTGCTGTAAGATGGTAGTTGTTTTATCATCATCAGCTCCTGTTCTAATGGTGATTTTTACATCATCCATTTCCAGTTTTACTTCACTTGCACCAGACTTTGCAACAAATCTGATTAGGTTTTGAATTTCTTTTAAATCCATAAGTGTTTGAATTTAGTTTGTTTAGGTTTAATTGGAGTTATATGCCCATTTGAGATAAATAGAACCCCAAGTGAATCCACCACCAAAGGCGGCAAAAATGATATTATCTCCCTTTTTAAGTTGGTCTTCGTAATCACTCATCAACAAGGGTAATGTCGCTGATGTGGTATTTCCGTATCTATGTATATTAATGAGTACTTTTTTATCATCAAGTTGCATACGTCTTGAGGTAGCATCAATAATACGTTTATTTGCCTGATGTGCAATTAAAAAATCAACGTCCTCCCCTTCAAGGTTATTACGCTTCATAATTTTTTCGCTTACATCTGCCATATTTGATACTGCAAATTTAAAGACAGTCTTGCCATCTTGAAAAACAGTATGCTGTTTCTTATCTATAGTTTCTTGAGACGGTGGTAAAATACTTCCTCCAGCGTCTATTTTTAAAAAATCACGACCTATGCCGTCAGATCTCAAATATTCATCCTGTAAACCGAGTCCTTCTTCATTAGGCTCAAAAAGCACAGCGCCTCCACCGTCGCCAAAAATGATACAAGTGGTTCTATCTGTATAATCTATAATGGAAGACATCTTATCTGCCCCAATAAGTAATACCTTTTTATAGCGTCCTGACTCTATATAACTCGCAGCGGTAGACATACCGTATAAAAAACTAGAGCAGGCTGCAGAAAGGTCAAAAGCAAACGCATTTACAGCACCTATCTGAGTTGCTGTATATACCGCCGTAGATGCTACTGGCATATCTGGAGTAGCAGTTGCCACAATGACAAGGTCTAATTCTGCAGGATCGAGATTTCTTTTATTGAGGAGGTCTTCGGCTGCTTTGATAGCTAAGAATGAAGTTCCTTTGCCTTTATCTTTTAAAATTCTACGCTCCTTGATACCGGTACGTGTGGTAATCCACTCATCATTGGTATCTACCATGGTGGCCAGTATATCATTGGTCAACACGTAGTCTGGAACGTAAGCGCCTACAGCTGTAATTGCCGCTGAGATTTTACTCATTTGTTTCAGTTAGGGTTTTTGAGATTGACCATTTCTAGCCAAAAACGATGGGAAAAGTACTAAAATTTGATCAAAAATAGCCTTAAATTAACTTTTTTTGGAAAACCTGAAGCATAAAAAAAACTCTCACATCGTGAGAGTTCTATATTCATAATAAGACAAGCTTATGCTTCTACTTCTTCAGTTTTATCAATAACTACTTGACCTCTATAGTATAACTTCCCTTCAAACCAGTGTGCTCTGTGGTAAAGGTGTGCTTCTCCTGTTGTAGGATCTGTAGCAATTTGAGGAATCGCAGCTTTGTAATGTGTTCTTCTTTTATCTCTTCTAGTTTTCGAGATTTTTCTCTTAGGATGTGCCATTACGTACTCTTATTTATCTGTTAATAATTTTTTTAAAGAATCCCATCTAGGATCTGTATCTTTTTTTTCTTCTTTTTCCATTTGATCTGGAATACTTAACTCCTCCAGCTTTTCTAAAATATCTGACTTCAATGTACCGTCTGCCACTCCAGGATGAACCCTTTTATTAGGCATTGACAGAACTATAAGTTCGTAAATATACTGAGCAACATTTACTTCAAACTCACCGTGAGGCAATATTAAAACGTCTTCAATATCATCATTATACTCCTGACCAAATTTTACCACAAGTTCATAATCACCTTGAACGGGTTGATCATAAGGCTCATTAGTAACATCACAATTAACATTGATCGTTCCTTCTATTGAAAAGTCAAACTCCATAAAAGTAGACTTCTTATTAAGAAGTAATGTGGCTTCAATGTTTGCGTCATTAAAGTCGTCAAATTCAAAAAGATCAAAGAACGATTTTGTAATCGTATACTCAAATATATGCTCTCCTTCCTTTAAACCTACGTATTGTATGGTGTATGGTTTTAATCCTTTCATCACATCAGCCGTTTGGAGCGTGCAAAGATACATAATTATTTAAATCGTAAAACAATCTAAGTAAATAATTTCTCCTAGATCGATAAGATTTCAAAGTCTTAAACTACTGTCTCTTAGAAGGCGGTCTTCCCGAACGCTCCCTACCCGAACGCTTAGGAGATACTTTCAGCACATCTTTGGTCAACTTATTAAATTCTTTGCGTTCTTTAAAAATACGTACGGCCGCAAAGAGCGCCTCCCTAAATGAGCTCTCATCTGCCTCTCCTTTTCCAGCAATTTCATAGGCAGTACCGTGATCTGGAGACGTTCTAATTTTTTCTAACCCCGCGGTATAGTTTACACCTCTACCAAAAGCCAATGTCTTAAATGGAATTAACCCTTGATCGTGATACGCAGCTAGTATCGCATCAAAATTTTTATAATTACCAGAACCAAAGAAACTATCTGCCGCATATGGACCATAGACTAGTTGACCTCGTTCTCTTAATTTTTCAAGGGTAGGTATCAGGATTTTATCATCATCATCCCCTATCACTCCATTGTCGCCCACGTGTGGATTAATACCCAATAGTGCAATTTTAGGTCGTGACACTCCAAAGTCGCTCTTTAAGGTATCGTAAAGCGTTTGAATCTTTTTATTGATCAACTCTGGTGTAATATGGCTTGCAACGTCTTTTACAGGAACGTGATCTGTAAGGAGACCTACTTTTAACCCTTCTGAGATCATTAGCATCATCGCATCACCATCAAGTTCTTGCGCTAGATAATCAGTATGTCCAGGGAATGTAAAGTCGTCACTCTGGATATTTGCTTTATTAATAGGTGCCGTAACAAGTACGTCAATATCGCCATCTTTAAGCGCTTTTGTGGCAGCTGTAAAAGATTTTAACGCATAGTCTCCGGCTGTTTTAGTCGCTTCACCCCACTCTATAGTAACGGGTTCTTTCCAGAGATTATATACATTTAACTTATTGTCTAACGCTTTCGCGAAAGCGTCTATACCATAAAACTCGGCTTGTAAATTCAGCTCTTTTTTGATAAAACTGAGCGTTTTTGCCGAAGCAAAGATAATGGGCGTACAAAAGTCAAAAATCATAGAATCGGCAAAGGTCTTAATCACAACTTCTGCACCTATTCCATTCAAATCTCCTATAGAAATTCCAACCTTTACTTTTTGTCCTTTATTCATAAGTTACTAATGACGTTTTGTATTTTTACACAACAAAAGTAACCAAATTAAACCCATTCATGTTTACAGGTATTATTGAAGATCTCGCTAAGGTAGTCTCTATTGAAAAAGATCAAGGAAATGTACACTATACCATTGAAAGTTCTCTTGCAGAAGAACTAAAAATAGATCAAAGTGTGGCTCATAACGGTGTTTGTCTTACAGTTGTGGGAATAGAAGGTAACACCTATACCGTTACTGCCATTCAAGAAACTCTCGACAAAACTAATCTTGCAGATCTTAAAGTACAAGATATCGTAAATTTAGAAAGAGCTATGAAACTCGGGGCAAGGTTAGATGGACATATCGTTCAAGGCCACGTAGACCAGATAGGAATTTGCAAGTCTATTAATGAAGAGGATGGTAGCTGGCGATTTACATTTGAGTACGACACCTCCCTAGGTAATGTCACAATAGAAAAAGGTTCCATCACTGTTAATGGCACGAGTCTTACCGTTGTAGATTCTAAAAAAGGAATGTTTAGCGTCGCAATTATACCCTATACATACAATCATACAGGTTTTAAAAACTTTAACGTAGGTACACGCGTCAATTTAGAGTTTGATGTAATAGGAAAATATGTAAAAAAACTTACTGCGCCTTACTAGCTCGAGTGCGCCTAGCGGCTTTATAGTAATAAAATAATCCAGCAAGAATACCCGCAAGTATTAAAACAATAAGATTATCGTCTATAGGAAGTACTAATCCTGGAAGTGGCACTTTAGAATCTGGTGGAGGTGGCGCCTTTTGAGCAAACACTGAAAGCCCTATTAAACATAGGACAGTTGTTACAACGAAAGTTCTGAGTTTGGGGCTCATAATCAGTCAAATATAAAACTCAATGAATGTAGTTAAAAATAACCAAATCATTGAATCCCTTGTTATTGAATTTTGTGTAATTCATCGGTAAATCTACGCATTTAATCGATAAAAAAGAAAATCAACAACTTTTTTATTAGATACAACTCTTAAAATGATTTTCTCAAATGAAAAAAACTCATATTAATAATCTACTTGTATTAACGCAACTAGATTTTAAAATTGTATGTCAAATAAAAAAAAGTGGTCCCACTTGGGCTCGAACCAAGGACCCTCTGATTATGAGTCAGATGCTCTAACCAACTGAGCTATGGGACCGTT
>CAWUIT010000175.1:0-6033 GCA_963922345.1 uncultured Dokdonia sp.
TCACTTTTAATCGTACATCTCTCGGCACAAAAATCTTTACCTCAATGCTCGCATTGGTATTGATTGCCTTTTTGATGATTGCTGCTGTAACTTATTTTCAATACAAAGAGCAAATAAGAGATTATAATGAAGAGCGATTAGAGCGTAAAGAATCTTCGATTAAAAAGACGATAGATTTTGTACTGGACAACACGAGTTACGAACTCAAAACTGACAAGATACCCTATATTTTTAAAGATAAAATCTACGAAATTGCTAGTATACAAGGAGAAAATCTGACCATTTATGACCTTAATGGTAAACCCCTCATATCCTCAACAGATCAGCTTTTTGACAGTCCTATTCAAAACAATTTAAGCGACCAAACTATAGCCTCCTTAGAGGCCTCAGAAGAAAAGCGTTTTGTAGATCAAATTGCAGGAGAGGTGTCACAACAATTATCCTACTCCTACATAAACGATCCTAAATATAAGCCTCTCGCTATTTTAGAAATTCAATATGAAGATAGTGAGGCTTTTATTAATAAAGAGCTTAGAGAGATCTTATGGCGACTCGTTGTGGTAAATATTTTAATGATAATTACAGCGATTTTACTTGCTTACTTTTTAGCCCGATATATCACTAAAACGCTCAAAACGGTAGAAGATAATATTAAAGAAACTCAGCTGGATAAGCGCAATGAGAAAATTGAAACCAGAGAGCTCCCCTCCGAGCTTACTACGCTCGTCAATGCATACAATGGGATGATAGATGAGCTTGAAGGGAGTGCTGCACAACTGGCACAAAATGAACGCGAGGCAGCCTGGAGAGAGATGGCAAAACAAGTAGCACACGAGATCAAGAATCCGCTTACGCCTATGCGTCTCACAGTGCAAAGCTTTGAGCGTCGTTTTGACCCAACAGATCCTGAGGTACACTTAAAAATTAAGGAATATAGTAAAACACTTATCCAGCAAATCGATACGATGAGTAGTATAGCAAGTGCCTTTTCAAACTTTGCAGATATGCCAGCACAGCAAAGTGAGACCCTTAATGTGCCTAATATCGTAAAACTTTCTGTCGATATTTTTAATGAGCGATACATTCATTTTGTGACGGATAAGGAAGAAATTATGGCAAATTTTGACCGCACGCAGCTCATACGAGTGGTTACAAACCTTGTAAAAAATGCCATTCAGGCCACAAAAAATACCGAAGAGCCTAAGGTGGTGGTGGCAGTTACAGATGCAGATCGCGATGTAATGATCACAGTTTCAGATAATGGTCCGGGAATAACAGAAGAGAATCAAGCAAAAATCTTTGAACCTAAATTTACTACCAAAACAAGTGGGATGGGACTAGGACTCGCAATGGTTAAGAATATTATGGAGACCTATGGAGGAAGCATTACCTTTACCACAGATACAGGAAACGGCGCTGTTTTTAAAGTGATTTTTCCAAAATAAAAATCTTGTTTACAGAAAAATAGATCTCACGATTAGCAAACTATTCTAATTTTAAGGAACTAACAAATCGACATATTATGAGCTATAATAACTTATTGATCACCACAGATAATCGCATTACAACAATCACTATCAATCGACCTAAAAAGCTTAACGCGCTTAATAAAGAGACTATTGAAGAGTTGCATCACGCTTTCGCGAAAGCGGAAGAAGACAACGAAGTACGCGTTGTGATTATTACAGGCTCTGGTGAAAAGGCTTTTGTGGCAGGTGCAGATATTTCAGAATTTGCAAGTTTCTCAGAAAGTGAAGGAGCAGAACTTGCTAGAAAGGGACAAGAAATTTTGTTTGATTACGTAGCCGAAATGGGAACCCCCGTAATCGCAGCCATAAATGGTTTTGCGCTAGGCGGAGGATTAGAGCTTGCGATGGCAGCACATTTTAGAATTGCGAGTGATAATGCACGTATGGGACTTCCAGAAGTAAGCCTAGGTGTGATCCCTGGGTATGGAGGTACGCAGCGTTTACCACAATTAGTAGGGAAAGGCCGTGCAATGGAAATGATTATGACTGCTGGGATGATAGATGCAAATACAGCGTTAGAATACGGACTTATTAACCATATTGTAGCGCAAGAAGAACTAGTACCACTCGCCGAGAAAATCGCAGGAAAAATTATGCGCAACTCACCTATGGCTATTGCGGCGGCAGTAAACGCTGTAAATGCGGGCTATGAAAATGGTGTCGATGGATTTGATACGGAAATAAACGAATTTGGGGGTTGCTTTGGGACTGATGAGTTTATAGAAGGCACTACTGCTTTTCTTGAAAAAAGAAAGGCAGCGTTTTAAAAATTAGCTTCCTGCGCAGTTCACGTTATAATAGTTTAGGAAATAGATAAAATCGAAGTCCTTGTTCTCCACATCCCTAAATTTGACCATCGCTTCAGGACAGTCGTTGAATAGTTTCATGATCTCATTGCGTTTTTTAGGTAATTTTTTTACTATATCAGAGTCGCTAGTCCCATAATAGAAAGTGCTTATTTTTTTACCTAATTTACTCATTGTGAGTCCAGATTTTAATGCGGGAGCAGTATATGTAAACTTTAATCCTTTTTCTGTTCTATACACAGTTATCAGACCATCATTAAATTCATTAGGATTATAAAATGGACCAGCTTTTTCTAATCTTCTATATAAAGCTATTTTACCTGCAACAATTTGCTCTACTATTTTAGGTGCAGCACCGCTACCGTCATTAACAATTTTAAAACTTAGTACCCTAGGGGTGGTCTCTTCTGTATAAACCAAAGAGACATCTTTTGGGCCTAGTTTTCTTCTCATATTAGTTGAGGCATCTTTGAAAACAAAGTCAGTTGAGTAGGTATTCAATTTAATCCTACCAGAAAGGCTGTCACCATTTCTTAAAAATATGGATGCATCTATATAGCCGTCTACTTGTGCACTTAAGCTTAGCGAGAGACTAGTAAGAAATAATATTATAATTAGACGCACTATTGATTTTTTATATTTCGTTCAATAAAGTGAATTAAACTACTGCTATTTTGAAAGTTTGTTAATCATTCTCCTCCCATCGCTACTGCTTTGAAAAATACTCACCATTTCATCACCTTCGATGTCAAAATCAAAATAACCTTGAGGCTCTTTACCAAAAGGGTAATCTACCTCATTCAAACTATCACTCTTCCACCGTTTTGATTCTTGTATGAGAGTTAATCTATCATCATCAACTTTCCAGCTTCCCGTGATTATATGTCCGCAAGTTTTATAAATATAAGAGCTATCACTTTTAAGTTTTAACTCTTGACCAGAAATAGAACGTATAGCACCTTTTGTGATCCAGAATGTCGCATATTCTACTTTGGATGGTCGCTCCGATTTGTAAGCTCCAACTATAGAATTGTCAGAATCACAGCCTAAAACGACAATGATAAAAAAAATGGAAATAATTATTCTGGATGCTATTATATCTCCCATCCCTCACGGTAGTCTCTCTTTACCCAAGCATTTGCTTCTGGATAATTAGTAACGCGCATATTATTACCATCCCATTTGATCGTCCGGCGTCCTGGGTAATTGTATGGATCCCAATCACCTACCTTCTTGCCTTCCTTAAGCTTTTTATACTGGAACGCTTTAATCGCGAGATTTCCCATAAGTACCGCCTCCGTAAGTGGCCCTCCATATGAAAATGGTGATGAGGTTGTACCACCATTTATACAAGCTTCTACCCATTCACCAGCGTGACCAGTAGTTACTCTTTTTAATGTCTTAGGGACTGGTGCCATATCTTTCATACGAGCGCTAGGCAGTAACCTTGGATTTCCAGAATAGGTATCTGTAATCATAATCCCATCGCTACCGTAGAAAATGCTACCACCACCACCATCACCTGGCTTTTCTCCTTCTCCCAACTCGCTAGGTAAATCTGGCATAATACCACCATCATACCAGTTTAAAGATACATCGCCTTGTGTAGGTGAATCAAATTTGAGACGCACAATCGAGCTTGGCGGACAGGCCTCACTATAATCTGCTTCTACAAAATCTCCAGACCATATTGAAGTACAACTGGCCTCTGCCTCGTAGGGAAAGCCTAATTGTAATGCTTTAAATGGTGTTTCCATAATATGACATCCCATATCTCCCATCGCACCTGTTCCAAAGTCCCAAAATCCTCGCCACTTAAAAGGTAGGTAGTTCTCATTATACGGTCTATAAGCTGCTGGGCCCAGCCAGAGATCCCAATCAAGGTGAGCAGGCACGGGTTGTCCTTCTGTTATATGTTTAAATCCTTGGGGCCATACGGGACGGTTAGTCCAACAATCTACACGATGCACTTTACCTATAACTCCTGCGTTGATCCACTCTTGTGCTACACGTATGCCGTCGCTCGATGCTCCTTGATTACCCATCTGTGTGACAATGCCTTGATCCTTTGCAACGTTTGCCATTAGTCGAGCCTCATAGATATTATGAGTAAGTGGTTTTTCTACATACGCGTGCTTCTTATCACGCATAAATGGCAGAGCAATAGTTGCGTGGGTATGGTCTGGCGTTCCTACCATTACTGCATCTATATCCTTTATATGATTATCATAGAGTTTTCTGAAGTCACGATATGTTTTGGCCTTGGGATGTAGAGCATAGCTTGCTGCTCCCATTTTATCATCAACATCACACATAGCCACAAACTTTACTTTACCATAATTTGTAAGCTCACGTACTACGCCACCACCACGTCCTCCCACACCTACTGCGCCTATATATAACGTATCAGACGGGGCTATGTGATTTCCGCCAAGGACAAAACTTGGCACAATAGTAAAAGCCGCACTTGCAGCAGCAGATTTTTGGAGAAAGGAACGACGTTTCATTTGAAAAGTTTTTAAGGTCTTTAAAGATATTAAAAGGAGTTGTAATAATTAATAATGGAATTATTACTTATATTTGGAATAATTACAATAATTTAAGGATTACGCTTTCGCGAAAGCGCAACGATATTATTTCATACTACTTTAAACTTTTACAAATGAAATACAAAGGTCGAGGTGCGCAACAGCAGGTTAATAATCGGTTTTCTGAGTTACAGCACGAAGACCGCAGTGATTTTAAGGAACATCTATATAAAGAAGGAGATGACCTTACTACATTGAAAACTGCTTTTATTCCCACCTATCCAAAGACTATTGTAAATAAAGTAAATAGTCCAGATGTGGGGATGAACTATTCCCTCAATCCTTATCAAGGCTGTGAGCACGGCTGTGTGTATTGTTATGCGCGCAATAGCCACGAATACTGGGGGTATGGTTCTGGATTAGATTTTGAACAAAAAATACTTCTAAAGAAGAATGCTCCTCAACTTCTTGAGAAGCTTTTACAAAAGAAATCTTGGCAAGCCCAACCCATTGTTTTATCTGGAAATACAGATTGCTACCAGCCTATTGAAAAGAGATTGAAAATTACTAGATCTTTGCTTGAAGTTTTTCTCAAGTACAAACACCCTGTTGGGATAATTACTAAGAATGCACTTATACAAAGAGATATTGACATTTTACGTGAACTAGCAGGAGATAAGCTCGTCCGTGTTTATATATCTATAACATCGCTCTCTGAGGAGACTCGCCGTATTCTAGAGCCGCGTACAGCTAGCATTAAGAAAAGGCTTGAAACTGTTGAAAAGTTAAGCGCAGCTGGCATTCCAGTTGGTGTGATGGTGGCTCCCATTATACCGGGTATAAATAGCCATGAGATTTTACCTATAGTAAAAGCCGTATCAGAAGCAGGGGCACTTAAAGTGGGTCACACCATTGTACGACTTAATGGGGCTATAGGTGAGATTTTTGAAGACTGGCTGCGCAAGACACTCCCAAACAAAGCAGATAAAGTACTACACCAGATTGCCGAATGTCACGGAGGGTTTTTAAATGACTCCCAATTTGGTAGACGTATGAAAGGTAGCGGGGAGATCGCTGGACACATTAATAGACAGTTTGAAATCGCTAAAAAGAAATATATGAAAGACCGCCACTTTCCAGAATTGAACAGAGCTATATTTATAAAAGCAG
>CAWUIT010000176.1:0-5980 GCA_963922345.1 uncultured Dokdonia sp.
TGCCGCATTAAAATTAATTCGAACTTGATCTTTTCCTAAGTCTACACCTAAACTTAAACTACCTCCTCTTAAAAAAACAGCTGAATCAAATCCATTATCCTGACGATCGGCAATTACCATTTTTAGAGTATATGTCTCATTAGGGACTATAGAAACTGTTGTTGTCGTGAGTACTGTAGTTAGGCCATCGAACTGAGTCGGTACATCATTCAAATTATCATTTGAATTACTCAAATATAATTCTGGAAAATAATTAACACCTAGATTTTCTCCTCCACATAAAAAGCCATTTGCTGCATCTTGAGATGGATCTAAGTGAATTGTTGCTGTACTTACAGCTACGTTAGCTGTTCCATTTATTGCTGCAATATTAGTACCTCCAAATGCCGTTCCAGAGTCATCTGGAATACCTGGACCTCTTACTAAGAAAGCGAAACCATCTCTAAAACTATCATCACATTCAAATTGATTTTCGTACTCTTCTGATGCAAAAATAAATTCAAAATCTACTGTGTCAATATTTGATGAGAAAGTAAATTCAAATACTGTAGCATCATTTGTGGGAAATGTAGAACCGTAAGTATTATCTAAGATTGTCTGTAAATCAGGATCTCCAGCCCAGTTACCTCCACTATTTCCTCCTCCATCATTATTTGGTCCCTCTGCAA
Organism: uncultured Dokdonia sp.; assembly: GCA_963922345.1. Lineage (GTDB taxonomy): Bacteria > Bacteroidota > Bacteroidia > Flavobacteriales > Flavobacteriaceae > Dokdonia. The sequence goes on from CAWUIT010000176.1 coordinate 669, forward strand.
GCTCAGCAAAACCAGAAGTTAAAATTATTCCATCTTCGAATGGAAAACTTGAACCATTTGCATTGAAGTATCCCCAACTTTTTTCAGATGGATTAGATATACCGCCAGGGTTTTCTTGAAAATTTGTCAATTCAACAGCGGCACAAGAAGAACCACTGATGAGAACATTTTGAATTAACTCTTCTGCGGTAAATGCTGATTCTGGAAAAGCTGGATCATTAACTGCTATACTCTGTGCATTTAATGGGAATACGCCGAAAATAAGAATATTGAGAATTACTAGTAATATTACCCTCATAAAGCTTCTTGATTTAATTTTGGTAAAAAACCAAATTTACTATTTATCTAGTCTTCAACTAAAAATAAGGTATCTAAATTACTTTCGATGTTTGTATTAACTTATCTTCAATCAACTACATAACATTTTTAAACTTAAAAATCCTAATACTATTGCAGATAAATTCTATGACCAGCCAACGAAAAACCAAAGACTTTTAGGAACTAATGAAATAGCGAATAGGAAAAACAGATGATTTCAATCACATCACTAATTGTATCTAATCATACATTTAAATAAAAAGTAAATTGTAAAATTTTTAAAACTATAGTAGATTAACAATTACTTAAAATCTATCTCACTCTGCAGAAAGCCTGTAAAACTAAAACTACAATCGTCTCATTATTTGGTTGAATGAGCTAATCCTGAAATCATAAGCTAATATGTTCAAAGAACACAAAGATTATGCTTTTGAATATTCATTAAAAAAACAAAACCACATTCTTTACAGAATGTGGTTTCTTAAGTGATGTGAGCCCTGAAGGATTCGAACCTTCGACCGCCTCCTTAGAAGGGAGGTGCTCTATCCAGCTGAGCTAAGAGCCCTAATCATCAATAATTGTTTGTAATCAAGATGTAACTCTTAATCAACTTATAGTCGGGGTAGCAAGATTCGAACTTGCGACCTCCTCGTCCCAAACGAGGCGCGATAACCGGGCTACGCTATACCCCGAATTTATATAAAAACTATATAAATTTTAAAACTCACTTATGCTATGAGTTTTAAATAGCGGAGAGACAGGGATTCGAACCCTGGGTAAGTGTTTCCACCTACGACGATTTAGCAAACCGCTCCTTTCGGCCACTCAGGCACCTCTCCTTTTCAATAAATAATGAACTTGCTTGTTTAAAGCGGATGCAAATGTACATGAAGAAATAAAAGAAAACAAATAGAAATCAACCTTTCGTCTATAAAATTTTACATCACTATTCATCCACTTATATAATCGCTTAACAATCAAAAAAATGAAATTAAAAATAATTAATAATTTCTCAAAAATGTAGAATATCAAATTTTCGCGAAAGCGTGATTTTAAAACCTTCTTAGGGCAAAATAACCAGTAAAAATAACATTGCTCCTTGTATTTGCTTTGTACCAAAAACCATTGTCCAACAGTTGTTCTCCTCCATAGGTGCCGTCCCAACCTACGCCGTAAGGCAGAATGGTAGTAAGTCTTTTCCCGTAGCGATCGTAAATTTCTATACTCGTGATGGTCTCCCCATCGACCACCACACCTCTCACCTGCCAGGTGTCGTTAATACCATCCCCATTAGGTGTAAAATATTTTGGAAATCCTGGATCAGGTTTAATACGGCGACTGTCTGTACCACAACCGCCTGGCGCTCTCACATACACTTGAATATCTGTTATATCCACATTGGTGAGAAAAGGATCTGACTGAAAAGGGCCTTGAGCGCTTGTGCTAGAATATTCAAAATCTCCTTCTTCTTCTAAAATCACGAGCACATTTGCAGAATTACCAAGATTGGTAATTTGTAAATTTTCAATTACTGGGCCAATCCCTATGCTAACTTCAAACGAATGTGTACTGGTACATATAATAGTACCTGCCTCTACTTGAGCCTCAATGTTTACTTCTAGAAGATGTACGCCTGATGCTTCTATGGCTACGTTGGGTCCTGTAGCTATTTCTATTTGAGATCCATCTTCAACTCTGTACCAAAATATGCTTTGAAAGGGATCTGGATAATTAAGTAACAGAGGTGCATCTTCCTCACAGATGTCATAAGATTCTTCTAAATTTATGACAGGATTTAAATCTACAAATTCTCCAGTAATCCCGTCTGTATAAGGACCGCAACCGAAGGTTGTTGTAAAGCTAGTTTGTGTGCATCCTTGAGCTTGTCCTGCCGCATTAAATGGTGTTATTGTAACGTAATATGTGGTACCCTCTTCAAAATCTATAACGGCTGTAGATGTTTGTAAACCTATGTTTGTATTTGCTAGTACATCCTCCCCATTTGGAAAAGAACCTACCTTGATCAAATAACCTTCTACGTTTGCTACGGGTGTCCACTCCAATATAGGCGAAAGTGCTACTTCTATGGCGCCATCTGCCGGGGCTATCAATTGCGTACAAAGTGGAACTTCAGATGCTACTGCCTCTGTTGTAAATGACGTTTCTGTACATCCTGTAGTTTGCCCATTTTCATTATAGGGAATAACAGTAACATAGTAGGTTGTTTCTGAGTCAAGATCAAATGGCGGATTATAATTAAGTACGTTCCCTACATCCACACCGTTAAGTACATCTGTACCTCCTGGCGTTGTACCCATATTGATAATATATCCTGTTGCTCTAGGCGCGTAAGACCAGATTAGTGACGTTTCTACAGCTACATTAATTGCTCCATCGCTGGGAAAATCGATTTGAGTACATCCCGGAAGAGCCGTATTATCCTCTGTTGTAAACGATTGAGGGTCACAACTTACCGTGCTACCACCTGGGAAAAACCCTCGTATGGTAATATATATAAGCGTACTTTCTGGAAATCCTTGTGGTGCAACCAATTGTGCATTAGGTCCCGCACTATAATTATTTAAAATATCTATACCTCCAGGGGTGGTTCCAACATCTACAAAATAATTTACAGCGCCAGCAATAGGCTCAAAGAAAATAGTCTCAATTATTGAAACGTCTGTGTCTCCAGATAAGGGCGATGTTAAGGTTGCACAAGGCATTTGACTTGTTTCCGCTTTCGCGAAAGCAAATACTGAAAAACTCAATACCAGCAGGATGCTTTTAATGAGATCTCTATGTGCCTTACTACTGAAAAACATGCAACTCTTTTACGTCTTTCAAATATACCGAAAAGCTTAAGTATGAAGAACTTTAAGAATAATTACGATTATTTTGATTAAGACTAGACTTATTCATTTTTCTTTAAAAAAGACGCGTCTGCCCTTCGGAATCATCTGCATCATTGTCCTTATTTTGTGCATCTACATTTTTTTTTGCATCCTCTTTACCACTTTCTGAGGAGATTGTTTCCTCACCAATAACCTCAAGTTCCTCTTTTGGTTTAGGCTGTGGTTCCTCATAAGGAAGAGACTCTAGCCAATTTAAACCCTTTAACTTTTCGGTATAGAAAGTATTACCTAGGGCAGATATTCCCTTAATGGCAATAAAATCTTCCATGGATACTTGTTCGTTTTCTTTTTGATCCTTCCCACGCTGCTTATAAAAAACCATTTCGGCAACTGGGCGCCAATCTGTTGACACAAGTTCTAACTGACTATTATCGTGATCTGAAATAAAAGTTTCTTCCTTATCAGGGCTGTCTATCAAGAATCGTTTACCATAATACCGCTCCTTTGCACCATCCCAATAAATAGCTGTTATAGGTTTTTTGGGGTTCCACTTTTCTAATACGATCATGTCTTCATCAAAGTGGTGTGTAACTTCGGGGATTATGGTACGTACATTGCCGTGTTGATTAATAATAAGAAGTCTATCTGTAGGTCTAAATTCTCCTAGCAGATCTCCTCGCTCATCTAGATTGAGCCTTTGTACAGTATCATCAAACCAAATCTTACGTGGTTTTAAAGTAGATAATCCCTTCTCCTTTAACTCAACAGACTTTACTGCATTTTTAGTAACTATATTTCCTTTTGAAGAGCGTCCCTTTATAAGTACATCTGCAAAATCTATTTCTAATCGAAGTTTTTTGATAGAGGCAACTGCTCTCAAATAAACAGTTACAAGCTCTGCCTCACCATTAGGGTTTGCAGTAAAATATAGCACTTGAGCTCCCTTTTTATCTCCAGCAAGCTTGTATTCATTATTACGCGTTACAGAGGTGACATTAAATCTCTTTACATAGGTAGGCAAACCTGTGCCAGCTCTATAAATCATATTATAAGTGGTACGTTTATCCTTTTTCTTAAAAATGGCTACGTGAAGTATGTCCTTACCTATAAAGGTTTTAGGTTCTACTTTGACCACCATCATCGTTCCTGTTTTAGTAAATACAATGATGTCATCTATATCTGAGCAGTCAGTGACATATTCATCTCTTTTGAGACTCGTACCTATAAAACCTTCTTTGCGATTTACATAAAGTTTGGTGTTACGTAATACCACTTTTGCCGCTTGTATATCATCAAAAACTTTGATCTCTGTCTTGCGTTCTTTACCCGCTCCGTAATCTTTTTTAAGTCTTGTAAAATAATCTATTGCATACTGTACAAGATTTTCAAGATGATATTTTGTTTGCGCAATCTGATCTTCTAGTGCATCGATTTTTTGCTGCGCTTTGTCTATGTCAAATTTTGAAATTCTCTTGATTCTAATTTCTGTAAGTCTTGTAATATCATCTACAGTAACCGCTCTTTTCAGGTGTCCTATGTGCGGTTTTAATCCTTCATCTATGGCGGTAATAACACCGTCCCAAGTTTCTTCCTCCTCAATATCGCGGTATATCCGATTTTCGATAAAGATGCGCTCCAAGGATGCGTAGTGCCATTGGTTTTCAAACTCACCTAGCTGGATTTCTAACTCAGATTTGAGCAACTCCTTTGTGCGATCTGTAGATCTACGTAACATCTCAGAAACACCTACAAAAAGCGGCTTGTTATCTTCTATTACGCAGCCTAATGGTGAGATGGATGTCTCACAATTTGTAAAAGCATATAAGGCATCAATCGTTTTATCTGGAGATATACCTCCAGGGAGATGAACAAGTATTTCTACATTTGCAGAAGTATTATCTTCAATCTTCTTTATTTTGATTTTTCCCTTATCATTAGCTTTTAAGATGGAGTCTATAAGTGATGATGTTGTCTGACCATAGGGCAACTCTGTAATAACAAGTGTATTTTTATCTTGCTGTCCTATACGCGCCCTACATCTTACTTTTCCACCTCTTAATCCGTCCTTATAATCTGTAAAATCTGCAATTCCTGCCGTGGGAAAATCAGGGTATAATGTGAAACGTTTCCCTTTGAGATGCT
>CAWUIT010000177.1:0-5969 GCA_963922345.1 uncultured Dokdonia sp.
AAAAAACCACCTCAACTTGAGGTGGTTCTTTAAAAACTAGGTTTTGAATAGTACTAGATAGTTAATCTATCCATCAAAACGGTATTTTCCGTTCTCTTCAATATCTGCAGCAATTTGATTACGTAAAGCAATCACATTAGGCTGGTTTGTATATTTTGAAAAACGCTTAAGACCCATCAACATCATACGTTGCTCATCACCTTCGGCAAAGGAAACGATCGCTTCTTTTGCTTTGGTCTGGATAATATCTACCGCATTAAATAGGTATAATTGTGACATTGCAATTTGAGTAGCCTGACTTTCAACGCCATATCGTTTAGCATTTTTCTCAGTTCTTAAAATTGCACTCTCTGCCATATATATCTCTATAAGTATATCTGCAGCAGCCATCAATAGCTGCTGATGTTGTTCTAGCTCTGTACCATATTCTTGAGCAGCAGCACCTGCTACCATCAAGAATACTTTTTTCAAGCTTTTTACTAGTGCTTTTTCTTCACTAAGAGTTTCTGAGTAGTCTGGAGTGTCAAATGATGGTATGCCCATAAGCTCGTCCTTTACAGCCATTGCAGGCCCCATAAAGTCCACGTGACCTTTCATAGCTTTCTTTACCATCATACCTACCGCAAGCATACGGTTAATCTCATTTGTTCCTTCATAGATACGTGAGATACGTGCATCACGCCAAGCAGATTCCATTGGAGTATCTGCGCTAAAGCCCATTCCTCCAAAAACTTGTATTCCTTCATCTGTAGTATTCTGTACATCTTCAGAAACTGCTACTTTTAATATAGAACACTCAATAGCATATTCCTCAACACCTTTGAGCTCTGCTTCTTGATGAGAGTTGCCCTCAGCGTGACGCATTGCGATGCGATCTTCTATATTTTTTGCAGCTCTGTAAGATGCAGACTCATCTACATAAACGTTAGTCGCCATAATAGCTAACTTCTGCTTGATGGCTCCAAAGTTTACAATTGGCGTTTTAAATTGTACGCGTTCCTTAGCATATTTTACAGCCTCATTAATAACACGACGCTGTGCATCAAGACAAGCTGCTGCGAGTTTGATACGTCCTACATTAAGTGCATTCATGGCAATTTTAAATCCATTACCACGCTCAGAAAGCATATTCTCTACAGGAACAACAGTATCATTAAAAAATACCTGACGAGTAGAGGAGGAGTGTATTCCAAGCTTTTTTTCTTCGTCTCCTAATGAGATACCGTTTGAAGGATCATTTTCAACGATAAAGCCAGTAATATTCTTATCATCTTCTATTCTCGCAAAAACTATAAATAGATTACAGAAACCAGCATTAGAAATCCACATTTTCTGTCCAGATAGTTTATAAGACTTTCCATCTTCAGAAATTACGGCTTTTGTTTTTCCAGAGTTTGCATCAGAGCCAGCACCTGGTTCTGTAAGACAGTAGGCTCCAAACCACTCACCAGTAGCTAGCTTAGGTACATATTTCTTCTTCTGTTCTTCATTACCATATAAAGTAATAGGCATAGTACCGATACCCGTATGAGCTCCAAAAGCAGTACTAAAAGATCCCGTAGCACCAGATATATAGTCACAAACAAGCATTGTAGAAACAAAGCCCATTCCTAACCCATCATATTCTTCTGGTACAGCAACACCTAGTAAGCCAAGTTCTCCGGCTTTGCGCATGGTCTCTTCAGTGTAGGCGTAATCTTTTTTCTCAAATCGTTCCCAGTGAGCCCAAAGTTCTCTATCGACAAATTCTTTGGTACTATCACGCATCATTTTTTGCTCTTCATTAAGATCTTCCATAGTAAAGACATCCTCACAAGGTGTTTCTTTTACTATAAATTGACCTCCGCGTAAAAGGTCTTTTTCTGTTGTTTCTGTGCTCATTTTTTATTGTATTGGATTCGCTTTCGCGAAAATGTTCTTAATTATTTTTCTTAGTCTATCAAATTTTCACGAAAGTGAATTATTAATTCAGGAATTCATAGATACCTGCAGCTCCTTGTCCTGTTCCTACGCACATAGTAACCATACCATACTTCCCAGACATATTTTGCTTACGCATCTCGTCAAATAATTGTACCGATAGCTTCGCACCAGTACAACCTAGTGGGTGTCCTAAGGCAATGGCTCCTCCATTTACGTTTACAATGTTAGGATCTAAATCTAGCTCTCTAATAACTGCGAGTGATTGTGAGGCAAATGCTTCATTGAGTTCAATCAGTTCAATATCATTTTGCTTTAGTCCAGCTTGCTTCAATGCTTTTGGAATTGCGGCTACGGGTCCTATACCCATAATACGAGGTGGCACACCTGCTGCTGCGTAGTTTACCATACGCGCGATAGGCTCGATATTAAGTTCTTTCACCATCTCTTCACTCATTACCATTACAAATGCAGCACCATCACTCATTTGCGAGGAGTTTCCTGCTGTGACACTACCGCCTTGAGCAAAAACAGCTCTTAGTTTTGCTAAAGCTTCTTTATTAGTTCCTTTACGAGGACCTTCGTCTTTTGTAACCGTATATTTTTTTGTATCCTTTTTTCCAGCATCGTTTATATACGTTTGCTCAACGTCTATAGGGACAATTTGATCTTGAAAACGATCTTCGGCAAGTGCACGAAGAGCTTTCATATGCGAGTTATATGCAAACTCATCTTGATCCTCACGAGAGACGTTAAACTCATTTGCTACCGCCTCTGCAGTATTACCCATACCCCAGTAATAATCTTCGTGGCCTGTTTTTACGATGCTATCGTAGTTTAACTCAGGTTTAAACCCCGTCATTGGCACAGAACTCATAGACTCTGCACCACCTGCAATGATACAGTCTCCCATACCTGCTTGAATCTTTGCTACGGCCATACCGATAGTCTCGATACCAGAGGAACAGAAACGATTTACAGTTACTCCAGGAACATCAATGATATCTAATCCCATTAAAGAGATAAGACGCGCCATGTTAAGACCTTGTGATCCTTCTGGCATTGCATTCCCAACAATTACATCGTCAATACGTTTTTTATCAAATTCGGGCAGCTCCTTCATCATATATTGAATGGTCTCTGCTGCAAGCTCATCTGCTCGTTTAAATCGAAAAACTCCTTTGGGTGCTTTTCCCACTGCAGTACGATAAGCTTTTACTATATATGCTGTTTTCATAATTCCTTTTTCTTAGTTTCTCAATGGTTTACCCTTTTGCAACATATGTTGAATGCGCTCTAGAGATTTTCGCTCACTTGCAAGGGATAAAAATGCTTCTCTCTCAAGATCAAGTAAGTATTGCTCACTTACTCGAGTAGGCTCAGATAAATCTCCACCTGCCATAACATAAGCTAGCTTATTTGCTATTTTCTTATCGTGTTCTGAAATATAATTGGAAGCCTCCATAGAATCTGTACCTACTAAGAACATTCCTAAAGCCTGCTTACCTAAAACCAGAACATCTTCTCGTTTTACGGGTTGTGTATATCCTATATCTGCCATTTGACGTGCAACTGCCTTTGCTGTTGCAATCTGTCGGTCTCTATTAACAACGACAATATCTTTACCGTGCTTTAAGATATTAAGATCGTATGCTTCATGTGCAGAAGTTGACACCTTAGCCATACCAATAGTTAAGAAGTGCTCTTGTAAAACATTAAGTTGTACATCACCCTTATCAAACTTGTCTGCCGCTCTTAATGCCATTTCCTTAGAACCTCCACCGCCAGGGATTACACCTACACCAAACTCTACAAGACCAATGTAGCTCTCTGCTGCTGCAACTACACGATCTGCATGAAGTGTCATCTCACAGCCACCTCCTAAAGTCATCCCGTGAGGGGCAACTACTGTTGGAATGGCTGAGTATCGTAATCGCATACAAGTATCTTGGAAGTACTTAACTGCTGCGTTTAACTCATCATACTCTTGCTCCACGGCAAACATGAAAATCATCCCAATATTTGCACCGACTGAAAAATTGGTCCCTTGATTCCCTATTACTAGACCATCAAAGTCTTTTTCAGCTAGATCTATAGCTTTATTTACGCCAGACAGTACATCTCCTCCAATAGAATTCATTTTTGAACGGAACTCTACGTTAAGGATACCATCGCCTAAATCCTGAACAGAAACACCAGAGTTTGAAAATACCTCTGTATTTTTTCTAATGTTGTCAAGTATAATAAAGGCGTCCTGACCTGGTTTTTTCTTGAGTTGTGGGGTATCTGTGTCCGCTTTCGCGAAAGCGTAATAAAAAGTAGCCCCTTCTTTTACTTCGTAGAATGACTTTTGTCCATTTTCTAACATTGTTGAGACCCAAGGTGCAACCTCAAGGCCTTCAGCTTTCATAAGCTCAATACCTTTTTCTACACCAATAGCATCCCATATTTCAAATGGACCGTGCTGCCAGCCGAAACCAGCCTTCATCGCGTCGTCTATCTTATAAAGCTCATCTGTAATTTCAGGTATACGATTTTGAACGTATGCAAAAAGATGTGCAAATGATTTTCTGTAGAACTCTCCAGCTTTATCTTTTCCTTTAATGAGGATAGGGAAGCGGTCTGCTACATTGTCTACTGACTTGGTAGCTTCTAGCGAGCTAAATTTTGCTCTTTTATTATCGCGATACTCTAGTGTGTCAAGATCAAGGGAAAGAATTTTTGTTTTTCCGTTTTCATCTTTGGTCTTTTTATAGAAACCTTGACCTGTTTTAGAACCAAGCCATTTATTTTCCATCATGGTTGCGATGAAACTAGGTAGCTCAAACAGCTCCTTGCGCTCATCGTTAGGACAGTTTTCTGAAATACCGTTTGCAACGTGCACGAGTGTATCAAGTCCTACTACATCTACCGTTCTGAAGGTTGCAGATTTAGGACGACCTATAACTGGCCCTGTTAACTTATCCACTTCTTCTACCGTCATATCCATATCTTTTACGGTATGGAACAATGACATAATAGAAAATATACCAATACGATTACCTATAAATGCAGGTGTATCTTTTGCAACTACAGATGTTTTACCTAAAAACTTCTCGCCGTACTCATTTAAGAAATCAAGAACCTCCTGATCTGTCTTAGGGCCAGGGATGATTTCAAATAATTTTAAGTAGCGAGCTGGGTTAAAGAAGTGCGTCCCACAAAAGTGTTTTTGAAAATCCTCGCTACGTCCTTCAGACATAAAGTGAATTGGAATTCCTGATGTATTTGAGGTAATGAGCGTACCAGGCGTTCTATGTTTCTCAAGATTTTCAAAAACCTTTTTCTTAATGTCCAGTCGCTCTACAACAACTTCTATTATCCAGTCTACATCTTTTACCTGAGCAATATCATCTTCTAGATTTCCAGTAGTGATTCTACTGGCAAAAGATTGATTGTAAATCGGGCTAGGTTTACTTTTGAGAGCTGCAGCAAGTGCCTCATTTACGAGCCTATTGCGTACCGCTTTATCTTCAAGTGTTTTTCCTTGTGCTTTTTCTTTGTCACTAAGTTCACGAGGTACAATATCAAGTAAGAGTACATCTACTCCAATATTTGCAAAATGACAAGCAATCCCGCTTCCCATAATACCGCTACCTATGACGGCGACTTTTCTAATTCTACGTTTTGCCATTATTTTAGAATTGTTTCTTCTTGGTTAAATACTTTTCTATTTTGTATGAGGTCATTGATGGTGTCAATAACTTCATAAAAGTGGTTAATTTTTTCTTCTGAGATATTTTCTTTTACAGCACCATTAAAAGTTTTTACACGACTTTTTGAAAAATCTCGTTTTTCTTTTCCAAAGTCGGTAAGGTGTATTAAAACGCCGCGGCCATCTGCTGGATTAGGCTTACGCTCAATAAGACCTCTTTCCTCCATCGTTTTTAGAGTTCTAGATAGCGAAGTAGCTTCCATACCCATTTTAGGTCCTAGAGATGTAGATGGTGTTCCTTGCTCTGGATCAATACTAAGCAAAGCAAATCCTACAGCCATCGTTACATCAAACT
>CAWUIT010000178.1:0-5948 GCA_963922345.1 uncultured Dokdonia sp.
CAATAAACAATTCTTAGTACGCTTTCGCGAAAGCGTAACAAAGCAATCATTTCTTCACGAAAACACTATTCAAGATCTTATTTTCTGAATTCATTGAAATGATATACGTTCCTTGAGAAAGATTAGAAACATTTATGGAAGCTGTGCTAGTAGAGTTTGAAAACTTCTTTTTTTGCAAAATCCTCCCCATCATATCGTAAATAATAATTTCGGAAAGTCTTTCATTACTTGATATTTTAAGTAGTTGATCAGTTGGGTTTGGATATACTGAAATAGTTGATTGTTTTTCTAATTTTTTAATATTGAGCGTCCCATTAAAATACGATTGAGCAAGGTCGAAAGCAGCCGTTCCAATACTTTCTCCTAAGAGTCTTCCTGGTATATCGTCAATAGGTGGATGGATACCGCCCCAAATGCGTGATAAGCTAGATTGATCTGATGCATCTCTATACGTAGCCCATTGTAACTGAAATCCTTGGGAGGGTCCTTTTTCAAAAACAAGAAAAGTGTCTGCTTCAATTTCAAAAACACCCATACCACCTGGGAAAAAGGCATCTCCAGTTAATAAAGTTAGACTCTCTGCGGCTGCTCTTGAAAAAGTTGAATGTCCAGATACATAGCCTGCAAAGGGAGGCGTTACAAAAGAGCCTCTTTGGTAGGGCCACCATCGCTTTGCAAGTATCCAATCTACACCTGCAATATCTTGAGTGGGGTCATTAATATAATCTGGACCTTTCCAAGCCCTTATTTTTAGTTCATTTACATTTTCGTTTTGGTCACCAGCTAAGGGGTCATTACTCGTAATAAGTTCTATATGATTTTCAATTAGTGGCAGTCCGTGAGGATCAAAATTAGGGAGATTACTATCTGAGCTTTGACCCTTTGCAGCCATATATCGTATAGCCGAAATGGGGCGTATATAATCATAATAACCTTTAATGCCCCACACTGCAACTGCAGAGTCGTGCATTGCTCCACCCAATGCAAGATAGGTTTTTACATCCCACTCTAAATCAGAGAGTATTGGGCCCTCACCACCTATACGCTTTTCTAGCAATTCTTGGTCAGAGACGTAGTTTAATATTGTAAACCAGTGACCTGGGGGTGTTTCTGAGTCAGGCCCATCTGCCCAGAATTCGGCTAGGACACGAGCATAATCCCCTCTAGGTACCATTTGTGGTGCATAAGGTGCATTTGTTACAGGGTTACTAGTATGACCACTGCTAGGATCTCCCCCGTCTAGATAATTATAGAAGTTTTGAAACTCTTCAAAAGTCTCTGGAAATGATGAAGAACTTAAATTACCTAGCGCATTAGGAGATATATCTATTAGAGTTTCATCTTCCGGGTCAAGGTGTGATGACCAGGCTGCGACTAGTGAAAAATGCCACTTGTAGGGATCTTCTATGCCATCTTGCGAAGAATTTTGAATGTAGACAGGTGCTCCTGGATTATTGTATACAACGCTATCAAACCCATTATTAAGAATCTCTTTATCATTTTCAGAAAGTGCAAATGGGATAACAGAACCCCATTCTGGACTTAAAAATGCTGGAATTGCTTGAGGTATAGGATTACCACTCTGATCTATAAAATTTTCAAAAGCGAGAGGTTGCCACCTATCTGGATTTATAAAATCATTATCCTGATAAATATCAAGAATGAGGGGTTCATTGATAGGCTCATATAATTGATTTTCATAATCGTCTATTTCATTAGATTGGTCAGTCATTCCAAAAGCAATCATTTGTTCTGCCATATAATTACCCAAAGCTCTATAATCGCCTTGTGAATAATCGATGCTTGTAAAAGATATATCATAGCCAAAATCGGCCATTAGAGCGTCTATTGATTCTTGTATATTATCGATTCCTGGAGAGTTTGCAAACCGATATGATAGAAGTCTATATAATGCAAAACTCATAATTTGATGAGTCGCTTGGGTAGGCTCATCTGGAGTTTGTATAGCATCATAGACAACAGGAAAATCTCCAAATTCTTGACCTATAAAAACCGTACTTGCTTGATCATCAAAGAGCGCCCAAGAATCATACATTAAGATAGAAGTGTGAAAGAGATTACGAGCATGAACAGTTGGTCTAGCAAAATCATTACGTACGGCGTGTAACACTTCTTCATTCCAATCCCTAGCAACAGAATGCTGACTCATTGCTATGCACGTCATAGTACCATTTATCACTAAGAACAAGATGACAATACGATATAGACTTTTCATATCTAAGAGTTTATGGGAAGCAATATAATCATCTTCTGTAAATTGGGACTATGGAAGTATGATAGTTTTAGCTATAGCAAACTCATTAAATGGAGTTTAAGATTGTAGGTATACGCTTTCGCGAAAGCGTAATAAGGTATAAAATTACCTACTTCTACATCGATGGATCTATAAATTTCTTTGTACGCTCATCGCTAGGATACTCAAAAAGCTCGAGGTCGAAGTATGAAACGGCAGCCAGGAAATGATCAAATAGGTCTGCCATAATATATTCATAATTCTCCCATTTTTTATCCTTACTAAAACAATATACTTCAAGGGGGACACCTTGAGGCGTAGGAGCAAGTTGCCTGCACATTAAGAGCATCTCTTTGTGAATGGCACTATTGTTTTGAATATAGGTTTCCATGTATTTTCTAAATAGGCCAATGTTTGTAAGATTGACTCCATTGATCTGTAGTGATCGATCAACTTTATCTCTAGCGTTAAGTTTTGCTAGCTTTACTTCCATAGTTATAAGATATTCTGATACTAAACCTATTTTTTTGAAGCTTTCTACATCACTATCTGATAAAAACTTGATACTATCTTGTTTGATAAGTAATGACCGTTTAATCCTACGTCCAGGACTATCCGTCATCCCGCGCCAGTTTTTAAACGAATCTGAAATGAGGGCATAGGTAGGAATTGTGGTAATGGTCATATCAAAATTTTGAACTTTTACCGTGGCTAGATTAATTTCTATTACATCACCATCTGCGCCATATTTTTCAAAGGTGATCCAGTCACCTATGCGCACCATATCGTTTATAGAAACTTGAATACTAGCTACAAAACCTAAGATTGTATCTTTAAATATGAGTAATATTATGGCAGATGCCGCTCCAAAAGAGCCTATAGCTTGTACAAACGATACTGGAGTGAGTAATCCTATAGTATAGAAAATCATGAAAATCCAAGCAAAAATCATGAATACTTGGATGTAACTATCTATAGGTTTATCTCTTAAGCCTGGAATTGTTTTGAAGTAATCTTTGAGCGTGTGCAGGAAAGCTCTTATGATACGTAGCGCTAAAATAATCCCAATGAGCGTGAGGATTATTGAAAATAATCGTTGAAACTGAGGGAAATCTCTTAGAACGATCGGTAGAGAACCCAATAAGATATAAAGTGGGAGTATGTGAGCTAGTCTTCGGGGTACTCTATTTTTAATAAGGAGATCATCAAAGTTGGTTTTGGAACGCTTTGAAATACGATAAGCAACCACTCTTAATATTTTTCTAAATAGTGTATCTAGAGTAATAACAATGATTAGAAGTAAAATACCTAATACAAATGCGTTAAGGTACTTGGCTAAGAGTTCAGACATTCCGAGATTAACGAAATGATCATAGAAAAAACAGCTGATTTCTTTAGTATAATCCATCGCTGCAAAGCTACATATCTATCTTACAATGGAATCAAAATTAATCTTTATTTAAGTCTCATATTCTTAAATTAACTAGAGATATAACTACTAGTATTTTTACAATACGCAAAGCGTTGACCAAGTATAAATAGTCATTCGTACATAGTAAAAACCCCGCCAGTGGCGGGGTTTTTTTTAGTTTTTCATTTCTTTTTCATCTTTAATTTCGGCAGCATCTCGATTCTTTACATACGTTTCTAGCCATTGGTCTTGCTCCCATAAGAGATGCAGTACAGATTCTTTTGCACGATAGCCGTGACTCTCCTTAGGAAGCATCACAAGTCTGGCTGTTGCCCCCAAGCCCTTTAAGGCATTAAAATAACGCTCACTTTGTAATGGGTACGTGCCAGAGTTATTATCTGCTACACCGTGCACAAGCAGTAGGGGAGTTTTCATTTTATCTGCATGCATAAATGGAGACATATTATAATATACATCTGGAGCTTCCCAATAGCTACGCTCCTCACTTTGAAATCCAAATGGAGTAAGTGTTCTATTATAAGCACCACTTCGGGCAATTCCCGCAGCAAACAAATCGGAATGAGAAAGTAAGTTTGCAGTCATAAATGCACCGTAAGAATGGCCTCCTACAGCCACTCTTTTACGATCTATGTAGCCCAACTTATCTACGGCATCGATAGCTGCCTTTCCATTTGCCACAAGCTGTGTTCTAAAAGTATCATTAGGTTCTTCATCACCCTCACCTACAATGGGGAAGGATGCATCATCTAGTACCACATACCCACGAGTTACCCAGTAAATCATTGACCCGTAGTAGGGATATGTAAACTCATTTGCATTTTTAGTAGACTGTGCAGCGCTACTTTTATCTTTAAACTCTTCTGGATACGCCCATAAAATCATTGGCATTTTTTCCTTTTTCTCTTTGTCATAGCCAATGGGTAAGTACAATGTTCCAGATAGTTCTAAACCATCATCACGCTTATAGGTAATCACTTCTTTATCTACATCCTGTATACTTGCAAAAGGATTTTCAAAATCTGTAATCTGTGTAAGTTTATCTTTTTTAATGTTTCGAATATAATAATTAGGGTATTCTGTAGGAGACTCTATACGTACGAGAATCTCCCCTTTTTTCATATCAATAGCTTGCTGTAAATTTTCTAGTTTATCTGTATAAGAAGATTCATAGAGCCGGCTTGTTTTACCAGTCTTTATGTTCATAGCGTCTATAAAGGGAAATTGTCCCTTATCGCTATAACCAGCGCCCATAAGGAAGAGGTCATTATTGTCAATAGTGAGAACAGACCGACCGTATTCATTTTCCTGAGTGACGTAGTTTCCAGGATCACTATAGACATCTTGATAATTACGATCTGTAATAATCTTACCAGAATTACTGGTACTAGATGGATTAAATAAATACGACTTTGTGTTTCGGGTATTCCACCAGTAATCATAAGCTATGGCTGTATTGTCATTACCCCATTGAATACCACTAAAACGCCCCACAGTTTTTAAAATCTTTTGTGGCTCCTCTTGAAATGGTGCTGCCTGCATAAAAACTTGATCTCTGTACGCAACTTCATTTGCAGGGTCACCTCCGTCAAGAACTTCTGCCCAAACAAGTGTTGCAGGCTTATCTGCACGCCATTGCATACTTCGTTTTCCTTTGCGAGCAGCCATAAACCCTATGGGAAGCTCTTCTATAAGTGGTACTTTATTTACTTCTTTTATCAAGGTTCCATCTGATTTGTAAATAACAGACGTCTGAGGAAAACGACGATATGGCACTATGTATGAAAAAGGCCTTTCTATCGTAGTTATCATCCAGTACTTCCCATCTGGAGATGCTGAAATACCGCTATACATTGCGGCCTCTTTCCAAGGTGTTATTGTACCATTTAAATCAAGTTTGATGAGAGAACTAGTGGCAAGCTGTTCAAAGTTAAAGGCATCATTAGGATTTTGTAAAAGATCTTGATACGTCCTATTCTGTGCTTTTGATCCATCACTAGTTGAGATAGTGGGCCCCGTAGGAATGGCTTCTGCGGTGTCAATTAAGTCTTTGCGAGAGTCTGGTATGATTTTGACTAGTAAACTATTGCTGTCTTTAAACCAGCGTAGTGGGTTTCCCATATTTGCGTTGAGAGCGGGAGTGGCAAGTTTTGTGACCGTAGAAGTAGCGATATCTAAGATCCACACTTCCACAGCATCATCAACTGTATTGGTAAGTGCCATCTTGGTCTCATCTGGCGACCAGCTAAAATTACTAAGCTTCGC
>CAWUIT010000179.1:0-5921 GCA_963922345.1 uncultured Dokdonia sp.
CAATTTACTTTTGAAACTGGTCACGCGCTCTATGGCTATGACGGCAAGTGTAAAAATGTACACGGCCACAGTTATAAACTAAGCGTTACAGTTATAGGAGAACCTATATCTGATACAGACAACGTGAAGTATGGGATGGTCATAGACTTTGGTGATCTTAAGAAGATAGTAAATCGTGAGATTGTCAACGTATTTGATCACGCTACTGTATTTAATAAAAACACACCCCACGTTGAGCTCGCAAAGGAGCTTTCTGATCGTGGCCATAATGTGTTACTTGTAGACTATCAACCTACTAGCGAAATGATGGTAATAGATTTTGCTAGTAAAATAAAAGCCTTATTACCAGAAACCATACAATTGCATTCTTTACGATTATCTGAAACGGCGACGAGTTATGCCGAGTGGCACGCAGCAGATCAAAAATAAATGACTATTAATTTACCCAAAGGAAAAAAGATCTATTTTTCAAGTGATAATCACTTGGGGGCGCCTACTATTGATGCTAGTAGACCTCGTGAAAAGAAATTTTTGAGATGGCTCGAGATGGCGCGCAAAGATGCGCACGCCATTTTCTTAATGGGCGATCTTTTTGACTTTTGGTTTGAATATAAAACTGTAGTTCCAAAAGGATTTGTACGCACCCTAGGAAAGCTCGCCGAAATGCGTGATGAGGGGATACAGATTTATTTTTTTGTAGGGAATCACGATCTATGGATGAATGGATATTTTGAAGATGAGCTTAACATCCCTGTTTATCATAATCCTGAGGTCTTTACCATAAATGACAAACGTTTCTTTCTAGGTCACGGTGATGGGTTAGGTCCTGGTGACAAGGGTTACAAGCGCATGAAGAAAGTTTTTAAAGGAAAGTTTTTTCAATGGCTATTTAGATGGGGACATCCAGATATTGGAATGAAAATCGCCCAGTATATGTCTGTAAAAAACAAACTCATTTCTGGGGATGATGATCACGTTTTTTTAGGTGAAGAAAATGAATGGCTTGCGACTTATGCAAAAAGAAAGCTGGAGACGGCTCATTATGACTACTTCATTTTTGGCCATAGACACTTACCTATGACCATCCCAATAGGAGAAAACTCTATATATTATAATCTAGGTGATTGGATAACGCACTACACTTATGGCGTCTATGATGGTTCTACTTTTGAACTATTAGAATTTGAAAAATCGTAACTCAAAGACGGCACAAAGAGCTTACTAGTTTCAAACTCTCGAATGTGGCATGCTTTTATTTCTCTAATAAATAATCTAGTGTAAGCATATCTAGTTTTCCGTCTGGAAAGAGGTTATTACGTTCTTGAAATTCCTTCAATGCTTCAAATGTAACCGCTTGAAAATTTCCATCTTCTGGAATGTTACTACCATTAGCATTTAAGAGTTTTTGTAGCTCAAATACTAAGGCCCCTCGACTCCCTATTCTAAGCTCATTATTTGACGTAGTGGTAAAAAGTTCTTTAATTCTAGTGCGCTTTTGCGACTTCAGAAGGCTTTTTTCGCTTTCTAGCGTAGTAAGCCTAGACGTGTTGAGTTCATTTTCAAGAAACTTTACCTCTCCAAGAAGCTTGTCATAGCCCGCTCGTGCAGCCAGTGTTTCTTGGTCATCGTCTTCTGGATTTCTTACGTCTATCTCATTTGTGCTCCACTGTGTGATCACATATCCATCTAGAGCAGCTACTTTTTGATAGTATAACATAGCCGTTTCTCTGTCTGCTCCCTCTGGCGCTGATATAGCTTGATATTGATAGTTTTCTAAACTAAACCTCTGGTAATCTGCATATTTATTATATCCAAATATGAGTAAAATGACTATGATTAAAACGCTCAGTAATGCTTTCATAAGTACTTTATTAAGAACACCTCAAATATATCGAAATACACCTAAGGTTTAATATCCTTTAAGCGTAGCTGTAAACTCACCTCTCCATTCCACTCATTTTCATCTAAAGCATAGGCTGCTTTAAATGGTTTTTTATCTTTAATAATTTCATATTTATCTCCAAGGTTAAAACCTATACAACCTATGCGCTGTCCATCATTATGTTGTACTACAGTAGCCTTTAAATGCTTTTCATTTGCTCCCACTTTCTTTCCAGAACCTGTATCGCTTAGATTACTTGTCATAAAGGTCGGGCTCATATTCTGAGGTCCGAAGGGTGCAAATTGTTTTAAAATACGATGAAATTTTGGTGTAATATCTTTCAAGTCAATCTCTGCATCTATAGCGATCTCAGGGATCAAAAGTCGCTCATCACAACTAGCGGCTACCACTTCTTCAAACTTTGATTTGAACTTCTCATATTGATCTGGAGCTAGGGTGAGCCCTGCAGCATATTTATGACCGCCAAACTGCTCAATATACTCTGCACATTCTTGTAGCGCATTATAAACATCAAACCCTTTTACAGATCTTGCTGAGGCAGCATATTTATCCCCACTTCTAGTAAAAACAAGTGTAGGTCTATAATACGTTTCGGTTAACCTAGAAGCAACAATCCCGATCACGCCTTTGTGCCAGTCTTCTTGAAAAACAACAGTCGTTTTTCGTTCTTGCTCTTTGTTATCAAGTATCTGTGATAATGCCTGCGCTGTGATGGAGCTATCTGCTTCTTTGCGGTCTGCATTATATTGCTCAATCTCTATAGCGTAGGTACAAGCAGTGTCATAATCTTGTTCTTTTAAAAGCGTTACCGCGTGATTACCGTGTACCATTCTACCTGCGGCATTTATACGAGGAGCTATAATAAACACCACATCTGTAATGGTAAGTGTTTTCTTTTTTATTTGTTTTATAATGGCTTCAAAACCAGCTCTGGGAGCTGTATTAATCACCCTCAGGCCGTGGTAAGCTAGAATTCTGTTTTCCCCGGTAATAGGGACAATATCTGCGCCAATAGCTGTTGCAACGAGATCCAGATAAGGAAGTAACTCTTCTTGATCCCGCTTTCGCGAAAGCGTAATTGCACTTATCAATTTAAAACCTACACCACAACCACATAGCTCATCATACGGATAAGAGCAGTCGGCTCTTTTTGGGTCTAGCACGGCGATAGCATCGGGCAAATGATCTCCTGGCCTGTGATGATCACAGATTATAAAGTCTACTCCTTTTTCCTTTGCATAAGCTACCTTGTCAATAGCTTTTACCCCACAATCAAGTGCGATAATGAGAGTCATATCATTGTCTGCCGCATAATCTATACCCTTATACGAAACGCCGTAACCCTCTTCATAACGATCTGGAATATAAGTGGCCACTTGTGGGTGTAATGTCTCTAGATATGAACTCACGAGCGCTACACTTGTCGTTCCATCTACGTCGTAATCTCCAAAGACTAAAATGTTTTCACCTTGTGCAATCGCTTGTTCAATACGAGCAACTGCTTTATCCATATCCTTCATTAAGAAAGGATCGTGTAAATCATCTAGAGATGGTCTAAAAAATCTTTTTGCACTATCAAACGTTGTTATCCCTCTTTGAATGAGTAATCCAGCAATGGGTTCTTCTACTCCTAGTTCTTTTGCTAGTTGCTTTACTTTATGAGCATCTGGTTTTGGCTTTAAGGTCCACCGCATTAATCCATATTGATTTTAAGCATCCAGGATTCTTTCAAATCTGCTTGTTTTCTTATTGTTTCGAGTTTTTTATAAAGTGTGGCAGGGTTCTTTCCAGAAGCTACATAAACGTAAAAGTATCCCGTATCTGGGCGTTTAAACAACCGAGCCTCCATCCCTCGACTTGCTAAAGTTTTTGTCCAATTTTCGGCATTTTTCTTACTGGAAAATACATTTGTAATGATATAATAGCCTGCATTTACATCTCCCACTTGCACTGAAGGTTTTTCTACAAGCTTAGATAACTCACTATTTACCTCTTTGGTCATAACAGGTGTTTCCAACTTAGAAGTATCTATAGTAGCTATTTTTACTTGAGTGTTTGCTGCACTTTCATTTTCTATAGGTGTCTCCTTGGTATCTGTATCTACTATATCTTCTACTATTTTCTTTCTTAGAGACTGTTTCCTTTCTTGATAAAACGTGTCGCTTATCGTGGTTTGGAATGCCGTAAAAAACAAGAAAAACCGGTCTGATCTTGTTTTAAATCTCATTTTTACACCACCAGTGCTATTTGCAATGCTTTTATTTTGGGCGGTTGGTATTTTAATTTTGGCAAGATCAAATCCCAAAGTGTTTACGCTATTAGGCACTCTATTAGTTGATCGTTTGTCGTTAATCGTAATGGTACTATTAAAAAAATTAGAAGAAGATCTTACATCATTATCTAGTGTCACAAACATTTTAGTTTGTGGATCAAAAATTCCTATCTCGTCTCGACCCAAATTACCATCGCCCTCCAAAGCACCTATGGTTACTGCTGTTTCTATCTCACCATTTTCAGAAGACTGGAAATTTCCAAAATCAATTTCAACAGGCTTTTTATTTACAAATTCAAAACCTTTAAAGGTTGCGATATATTGTAACGGTTCATTTTGGTCTTCATAAACTAGATATAACAGCCATCCAGCTGAGCTACCTCCTAAGATGGCTCCTTGGGTAGCACTTACATTTGCAACGGTAAATTGACCACTAGTAGGTTGATTAAAATACGCTGTGACGTCTGCCATACAGGCGTATGGAGCTCTCGCTTTTATAGAAATATTAGAGGCCTCTTCTCCATCGTAAATGAGAGTTCCTTGTATATTCTCATAAGTTCTTCCTGGTAGCTTGATCTTCACTTGGCGCACATCGTGCTCTCGCTCATCTAGGAGTTTATGATACACTTTACCATCATCTACACGCTTACCACTACGTTCTCCATAATATGTTCCAGACCAGTACAACCCAGCATAGGTAATAGAGACACCTTCTTTGAGGTTTAAAAAAGCGCTACTTGAACTCCAAGTAGCGGCATCATCATCAATGTCTACATAGCGCATTTTAAACTCATCATTTACCTTGTCAAGATCATTAAATGGTTTTTCTGGATCTTTGCTCAATATATTATTTCCAAGTACTACCGTGTTACCTCGCAAATAGAACTCTTTATCTCGAGTAAATGTCTCACTATCTTGGGCTATAGATAGAAATGGAATTAAGAAAACGAGTAAATATCTCATATGCTCAAAGTAAAGAACTAGTTTTTAGCGGGATGAAAGTGCACCTTGATTTTTAGTATACTAAATTTTCTAAACATCTCCATCACTCCGCAGTATTCCTTTTCAGAAAGTGCTATAGCCTTATTAATTTTTTCTTTGTTAAGATCGTCACCGTAAAAATGATAATCAAGATACACGGTGTGGTACGTTTTTGGGTGCTCTTCGGTAAGCGCTCCTTTTACCACCATCTCAAAGTGTGGGACTTCAGCACGCATTTTATTGAGTACAAAAACAATATCTAAACCTGTACACCCTGCAAGGGCAGAGAGCATCATACCTTTTGGCCCTAACCCTTCATTATTTCCGCCATTATCTGGGGAGGTGTCTATAAGGGCTTTGTATCCCGTTGGGCTGTCTGTTTCAAATTGCATTCCTTGCTTGTAGACGGTAGTAACTGTGTGGTCTGCCATAATAGTGCTTTAAATGGAAAAGTACAAAATAGCTATGGAAAATGGTATCTTGCTTTCGCGAAAGCTTTAAAACATTAGCACATCACGCGAGAAAATAGAATCAAAAATTTAAAATAAAACCATTCCAGATGCCACTAGTCACTCCACTCTCTGCCGAACACGACGAAACCACCAAGGAGCTTGCCCTCTTTTTTAATGAAACGCTGGGCTTCTGTCCTAACTCTGTACTTACTATGCAACGCCGGCCGGATATATCCCGCGCGTTTATCAACTTGAACAAAGCCGTGATGGCAAACCAAGGTCGTGTAACCTCAGCCTTAAAGCGTATGATTGC